>NZ_BAAGTD010000005.1:0-224478 GCF_054782095.1 Streptomyces capparidis
CACCCTGCCGGAACACCGCGTCCTCACCCCCACCGTCGGCACCGAACTGCCCGCGGCGGTGGAGACCATCGAACGCAGCGGTGTGTCCTGTGTGGTGTGGCTGGACGATGTGGAGAAGTACCTCGGCCCCGGGGCTTTGGAGCCGGGGTTGCTGGCGGAGCTGGTGCGGCTGCGGGTGCCGGTGCTGGCCACGATGCGAGCGCGGCAGTGGGAGGCGTTCACCCGGCCTGAGGCCGACCGGGCCGCCGAGACGGGGGACCCGGCCCGGTACCTGGCCGCCGACCTCGGCGCGAAGGTCCTCAACCAGGTCCAGCCGATCGAGCTCGACCGCGTCTGGAGCAGCGCCGAGTTGGGGCGGGCCGGGGAGTGCGAGGATGAGCGGATCGTGGACGCCACCGTCCACCACGGCTCCCACGGGATCGCCGAGTACCTCGCCGCCGGGCCCGCGCTGCTGACCCAGTGGCACCGTGCTTGGGGTGCCGGCCACCCCCGCGGTGCCGCCTTGGTCGCCGCCGCCGTCGACCTGGCCCGCACCGGGCTGCGCGGCCCGTACAGCACCGAGGTCCTCGTCGGGCTCCACGGCCGCTACCTGAGGGAAAAGGGTGGCGCCCGGCTGCGTCCCGAACCGGTGGAGGGCGCGCTGGAGTGGGCGGCGCGGGTGCGGTACGGCGCCACCGGCCTGCTCAACCCCGCGGACACCGGCGGGGATCCCGACGGGCCGCAGGCAGGAGCGTGGCAGGCGTTCGACTACCTCGTCGACCACACCACCGGCCCCGTACCCGAGGCGGCCTGGCACACCGCACTCGACCACACCACCGACAGCAGCACGCGGTTCGTCATCGGCCTGCACGCCTACCAGCACCGCGCCATGGACATCGCCGAGACCGCCTGGCGCACCGCGGCCGACGCCGGGCACCTCGACGCCGCCTTCATCCTCGGGAATCTGCTCCAGGAGACCGGGCGGCCGGCGGAAGCCGAGACCGCCTGGCGCACCGCGGCCCACGCCGGACACCTCGACGCCGCTTTCAACCTCGGTCTCCTGCTCCACGAGGCCGGGCGGCTGGAGGAGGCCGAAACCCTCTACCGCACCGCGGCCGATGCCGGACACGCCAAAGCCGCCTACAACCTCGGTCTGCTGCTCCACAGGACCGGACGGCCGGCGGAAGCCGAAACCCTCTACCGCACCGCGGCCGACACGGGGAACCCCGACGCCGCGACCAACCTCGGCCTCCTGCTCCAGGAGACCGGACGGCAGGAGGAAGCCGAGACCACTTGGCGCACCGCGGCCGACACCGGAAACCTCGACGCCGCCTTCAACCTGGGCCTCCTGTTCCACCGGACCGGGCGGGTGGAGGAAGCCGAAGCCGCGTGGCGCACCGCGGCCGACGCCGGTCACATCAAAGCCGCCCACAACCTCGGCCTCCTGCTCCACGAGACCGGACGGCAGGAGGAAGCCGAGACCGCCTGGCGCACCGCGGCCGACGCCGGACACCTCGACGCCGCCTACAACCTCGGCCTGCTGCTCCACAGGACCGGACGCCGGGAGGAAGCCGAAACTCCCTGGCGCACCGCGGCCGAGGCGGGACACACCGCGGCCGCCCACAACCTCGGCGTCGTGCTCCATCAGACCGGGCGGCTGGACGAAGCCGAAACCCTCTACCGCGCCGCGGCCGACACCGGGCACCCCGACGCCGCCTACAACCTCGGCCTCCTGTTCCACAAGACCGGGCGGCGGGAGGAAGCCGAAACCGCTTGGCGCACCGCGGCCGACGCCGGACACACCAAGGCCGCCCACAACCTCGGTCTCCTGCTCCACCTGACCGGGCGGCTGGACGAAGCCGAAACCCTCTACCGCGCCGCGGCCGGGGCCGGAGACCTCGACGCCGCCTACAACCTCGGGATCCTGCTCGGCGGGATGGGGCGGGTGGGGGAGGCCGTGGTGGTGCTGGAGGGTGCGGCGCGGGCCGGGCACGAGGTGGCAGCGCGGATGTTGGAGCGCCTGGGCGGGTCGGCCGGGGGTGGTGGCGCGTAGGGCGGGGGTGGTCGGGCTGCCCGGCGTTGTGGGCCGCTGCACAGCACCGGAACCGCCCGAGGACCCTTTGTCGTGCTGACTCGTTAACCGGGCGTGGGTTTTCCGCTACGGTCGGCAGTGCTGTGGACGATTCGGTGGCTGACCGCAGGGTGACGGCAGAGGGCCGAGACGGCCTGACGCGGGTTGTGGGGGCGTGGGTGGATGTGACGGTCGCGGTCATGGGGGCAGGGGCGGCGGATGAGCTGCGTTCCCTGCATGGGTGGCTGGTCGCGGAGGAGGAGTTGCGGGGCCGGGTGCGGCTGGTGCAGTCGGCGCCACCGCCCGGCGCCCTCGGCTCGGTGCCGGAGACGCTGGCGGTCGTGCTGGCCCCGGGTGGGGCGTCGGCGGTGCTGGCGAGCGCTGTCATCGCCTGGATGCGGCACCGCACAGGTGAGGTGGTGTGCAAGCTGACCCGGCCGGACGGGTCCAGCGTGGAGGTCTCGGCCCAGCGGGTGCGCGGCACGGACGTGGCACAGGTGCGGGAGCTGGTCTCCGAGCTGGCCGAGACACTGGTCGACGACCCCGGGGCTGCCGCGGACGACGGAGCCGGTGCGGGCGCAGCACCCGGTCAGTAGATCCCGATGACGAGGTTGAGCGCGCCGGGGACGCGGGTGCTGCTGATCGGCACCGGCGCCCACAGCGCGGCCTCCGGCCTGCCGCCGGTTCCGGCGGTGATGGGCACCTTGGCCGACCTCGGGCAGGTGCTGGTCGAGCGGTGCGGGCTGGCGCAGGAGAACCTGCGCGTGGTGCGCGACCCGGCGAACCCGACGGAGCTGGGGATCGCGATCGCGCAGGAGGCTGAGCACGCCGAGGACGTGCTGTGGGTCTACTACGTGGGGCACGGGCTGGTCGGCCCCGCCGGCGACCTGTATCTGGCCACGGCCGCCACCGATCCGCGCCCGGGCTGGGTGGCCTACACCGCGCTGGCCTACACGGCGGTCCGCGGCTCCCTGCTGCAAACCGCGGCTCGGTCCATCGTCGTTGTGCTCGACTGCTGTTTCTCCGGGCGGGCTGTGGGGGTGCTGGGCGCCGCCGAAGAGCAGGAGGTGGACTTGGCCCGGGTCCACGGCGGGTACGTGCTGGCCGCCGCGGCCCGGGACGAGCTGGCCCTGGCCACGCCCGGAGCCCCGCACACCGCGTTCACCGGCGAGTTGATCCGTCTGCTCACCGAAGGCGATCCGGAAGGCCCGCAGCATCTGACGCTGGGCCACGCGTACCGGTACCTGAACCGGACGCTGCCCGCGCGGGGCTTCCCGCGCCCCCGCCGCCGCGCCAGCGAGTGGATCGAGGACCTGGTGCTGGGTCCGAACCCCGCCTACCGGCCGCCACCGCCGGCGCCCGCACCGACGCCGGCCCCGCGCGACGCGCTGCCGCACACCTGCCCCTACCCGGGCCTGGCCGCGTTCGGCCCGGGCCAGATGCAGTGGTTCTTCGGCCGGGAACGGTTGATCAACGAGCTGGCCGAAAGGCTGGCCGGGTGCATGGACGCGATCGTCCCGCTGTTCATGGTGGGGCCCTCCGGGGCCGGGAAGTCCTCTCTGCTGGGCGCGGGCCTGCTGTCCGCCCTGGGCAAGGGCGCGGTGCCGGTGCCCGGCTCCCAGACATGGCCGCACCTGCTGTTCACCCCGACCGAGCACCCGTTGCGGGAACTGGCCGACCGCCTGGCGGGGCTGACCGGCGGGCCGGGGGCGGCACTGCGCGAGGAACTGGCCGACGACCCGCGCCGGCTCGCCGCCGCCATCCGCGAGATGCTGCGGGCCCGAGCCGGCCGAGCGGCGATCACCGGGACGCGGCTGGTGCTGGTGGTGGACCAGTTCGAGGAGACCTTCACCCAGTGCGCCGACGCGCACGAGCGCCAAGTGTTCATCCGCGCCCTGTGCGCCGCCGCCGACGGCGACGGCGGTGAACCCCCGGCGCTGGTGGTCCTGGGCCTGCGATCGGATTTCCACGACCACTGCGCCACCTTTCCCGAACTGCGGTCCGCCCTGCACAGCACTCCCCTGTTCGTCGGACCGATGACCGCCCCCGAGTTGCGCGAGGCCATCGCGAAGCCCGCCCAACTCACCGGCTCGGCGCTGCAACCTGGACTGATCGAGGTCCTGCTGCGCGATCTGGGTGCCGACCGCGCCGGACAGGACCACGACCCGGGGGCGCTGCCGCTGCTCGCCCACGCCCTGCGCGCCACCTGGCAGCACCGCGAGGACCGTACGCTGACCGTGGCGGGCTATCTGGCGGCGGGCAGTGTCCGGGGCGCGGTCGCCACCACCGCCGAGGCGGCCTACAGCCGGTTCGACGCCACCGGACAGCAGGTGGCCCGGTTGCTGATGCTGCGTTTGGTGCACGTCGGAGAGGGCACCCAGGACACCCGTCGCCGGATCGGCCGCACCCGCCTGTTCCACGGCCTGCCGGACCCGGACATCGCGGCCACGGTCCTGGAAGCCCTGGCCCGCGCCCGGCTGGTCACCCTCCAGGCCGACACCGTAGAGATCACCCATGAGGCACTCCTGCACGCCTGGCCACGGCTTCGCGAGTGGATCGACACCGAACGGTCCGCGCTGCACATCCACCAACAGCTCGCCCATGCCGCCGACGCCTGGGAACGGGCAGGCCGCGATCCCGCCCGGCTCTACCGCGGCGCCCGCCTGGGTCTCACCCGAGACTGGGCCACCGACCCCGCCCACCACACCGACACCACCCCCGTGGAACGTGAGTTCCTGCACGCCAGCGCTCAAGCCGTGCGGCGGCGGCGGAAGCTGTTGGGGTTGCCCGCGGTCGCACTGTGCCTGCTGCTCCTGTTCAACGTCACCCAGGCGGCATACGACCGCTGGCGCGGCGGCACCGACCCGCTCAGCGGCTCGGCGACCTACCAGGAGGCGAGGAAGCGCGGCTACCTGGCCGTCGGGGTCCAGGCCGACCAGCCCGGAATGAGCGTCCTGGACTCCGCCAGGGACTCCTACCGGGGCTTCGAGGCGGACCTCGCCCGACACCTCGCCTCAGACCTCGGCTTCGAACGCACGCGGTTCATCCCCGTGTCTTCGCACAGCCGGGAGCTCCACTTGAAGAGAGGCAACGTGGACCTCATTGTCGCCGGCTACGGCATCACCGCGGCCCGGCAGAGGCAGGTCGACTTCGCCGGACCGTACCTGCTGGCCGGGCAGAGCTTCCTGCTGCGCCGCGACGGACCGGGGGGCGACGGTCCGGAGGACCTGGACGGCCGGATGGTCTGCACGGTGCGGGATTCCAGCTCCGAGCTCCTGCTGCGCGAGCAGTACCCGCGGGTCGACGTCACTTTGCGCAGAAGCCACCGGGAGTGTGTGAGCGACCTGGCCGACAACGCCGTGGAGGCGGTGTCCGGGGACGATGTCATCCTCGCCGGGCTCTCCTACCGGCACCGGGACCGGTTGCGCCTGCTCGATGCCCGGTTCGGCAGGGAGGCGTACGGGGTCGCGACAGCGCGCGGTGACGTGGCGCTCCGGCAGGCGGTGTGCGACTCGCTACAGCACTACGCCGGCAGCGGAGCATGGCGACGCTCCTACGACAAACACCTGGCGCCCCTGGGACTCCCTGCCTCACAGGCCCCGAAATTGGTCACCTGCGACGACGCGCCACGGGGTTGAAGCGCTGATCCGAGGCGGCGGTCCAGGTCCGCGGGGAAGGCGAGGACATGGCGGTCGCCTTGGCCCAATGTGCTCTGGCGGGGTTGCCCAACCGCCTGGGAGACTGCGACGTCGCCTTCGATGCGACGGCGTACAGCAGTGGCGAGCACGGACGCGTGTCCTGGGACGGCCGCACATTTCGCGCCGGGCCCTGGACGTGGTCGTGCCGTATGAGGGGACCTCGTGTTCTCCCGCGAGGCCCGGAGCAGCGCCGCCGTGAGCAGCACGCGAGGACCCCATCTCATCCGAGACAAGCAGGAGGTTCAGTCATGCGGTTACGAACGACCCTACTGGCCACCGTGGGCGTGGCGTGCGCCCTGGTGGGAACGTTGTCCAGCCCGGCCTCCGCTGCCTCGCAGACGCGGAACGTGAACGTGGCGACGGGCAGGTGCCTGGACAGCAACGGCGCCGGTGACGTCTACACCCTGGGCTGCAACGGCGGCAACTACCAGCTCTGGTCGGTGCAGTACGACCACACCGGGGGCGCAGAGGTCAGGAACGTGGCCACGGGCAGGTGCCTGGACAGCAACGGCGCCGGTGACGTCTACACGCTGGGCTGCAACGGCGGCAACTACCAGCGCTGGAGGGCACAGGTATCGGGCACCAACATCGTGGTGTGGCGGAACCTGGCCACGGGCAGGTGCCTGGACAGCAACACGGGCGGTGAGGTCTACACCCTGGGCTGCAACGGCGGCAATTACCAGCGCTGGGGACTGTGACCCTCGGGCAGGGCGCCGCCCTGCCCTGGCGTCGGCCCGGCCCGAGCCCGGGGCGACGCGCATCCCAGCCACGTGCCCCGGGACGGCACACCTGGCCTCGCGCTCGCACGAGGCGGGCTGTCCGGGGTCGATGACGACGGAGAAGCGCTCCTGACCGGGAACGAGAGGCTTCCGGTGCGCAGCCGGGTGTCCCGAGCCGCCGGCGGCCATCGTGATGGCTCCACCCTTGCCGGTCCTCGAAGCAGACGGGCAGGTGCCCGGGTAGGCGGCCCGGACCCAGCAGGGGCGGCAGCGGCACCGCCTTCTTCCCCGGCGGTCTTCTTCCCACCGACCTTCCCGTGGGCGGGATGGGCGGTCGGGTCGGTGGGCGGCTGCTGGTCGCAGTCCGGATCGTCGCAGCCCGGAGCGGCGAGCGCGGCGGGTGGGTTCGGCGTTGTCCGGTGGTGCCGGAGCGTCGGTGGGCGCCTCCCCGGGTGGGGACGCGCCGCCCCCGGGGACGGCGAGTTTCCGCACCGTCGGGCTGGTGAGTTCGGCGGGTTGTGGTGACTTCCCGCCGGAGGGCGGTGAGTGCGCGGTGCCTCGCTCGCGATCGAATGCCGCCGAGCGCCTGCCGCCGGGTACGCGGAGAACACGCGCGCATCGGTGGCGTTCGGCGTGGAGATCGGGAAGGATCGCGCGCATGGTTTCGGTAGTGCAGAACGTGGCGATCGACTGTGCGGATGCGTACGAGCTGGCCCGGTTTTGGAGCGGTGTGACCGGCCGTCCCATGCATCCGGAGGACAGGCCGGGTGACCGGGAGACTCAGGTGCCGCTGGCGGAGGGCCCGGTCCTGTACTTCAACCAGGTGCCCGAGACCAAGACGATCAAGAATCGGATCCACCTGTGTCTGCGCCCCGAGACCACGCGCGAGCAGGAGGTGGACCGGCTCCTGGGCCTCGGCGCCACCTTTGTCGCCGATCACCGGAATGCCGATGGTTCGGGCTGGGTGATCCTCGCTGATCCCGAAGGCAACGAGTTCTGCGTGCTGCGCAGCGAGTCCGAACGAGCCGCCGCCGATTCCTGACCCCCCACGCCCCACGCCCCGCCGTCCTGGCTGTCGGGAGAGGGCCGGGCGCGACAAGGCGGGCCGGGCTCCCGGGTCGGCCGATCGGGATGGTGACGGCGCCTCAGTGCTGGATCAGGCCGCCGACCGGGACGTGAGCGACGTGGCCGGTCGCCGGAAGCGTGCGGGCCAGTGCGAGGCCGATGTCGACCAGCGATGACCGGCGCAGTCCGGCGACGTCGGGAAGCGGAGTCCAGACCGACTCGGCGACTCCGCCGCCCGGCTCCGGCCGGAGTCGGCCGCCGGTGATGCGGACCTGATAAAAGATGCCGACATTCTGGTGGTCCGATCCACCGGGGACGGCACGTTCGGCCGCGGGGATCACCCTGGAGTCCACGCCCAGCAGGCGTTCGACCACCGCGTCGCAGCCGGTCTCCTCGGCGACCTCCCTGATCACCGCGTCGAACGGATCCTCCCCGTGCTCCACCCCACCGCCCGGAAGCGACCAGTTGCTCTCGCCCTCCGGCGACACGTGACGGGCGAGCAGCACCCGCCCGCCCTCGACGCACACGGCGTATGCCGCCAACCGGAAACTCATCCCCCGCACCTCCCCTCGAACCCTACCCGCCGCCCCGACGAGGAGCGCTTCCACGGTCTGTCTCGACGCCGGGCCGAGCGGCGCCCGGGCGGCGGCAGCCGTCCGGGAGGGATCAGCGGGCGGGGTCCGCCTCCCGCCGGGGGCCGGTGGTCGCGAGTGGCGCCAACTGGTGCTGCCACGGCGGATTCGGCCCGGCGACCGAGCAGGTCAGGGCCGCGACCCGGGTGCCGAACCGGCAGGCTTCGGCGACGTCGTCGAGACGGATGTCCGCCAGCCGGCCGCCGAGCAGCCCGCGGGCGCCGAGCCGGTGCAGCAGGCCGGCGGTGAAGGAGTCTCCCGCGCCGACCGTGTCCACGACCTCCACCGCCACCGCCGGCACGTGCACCCGTTCGCCGTCGAGTGAGGCCAGGACACCGTCGGTGCCCTGCGTGATCACGACCAGCCGCGCCCCGGCGGCGTGCCAGATGTCGCACGCCCGCTCGGGCGGCGTGTCCGGCAGGAGCAGACGCAGGTCCTCCAGGCTCAGCCGGAGCACGTCGGCGAGGCCGCACCAGTCCGCCAGCCGGGCACGGTAGACCTCGGGGCGCACCAGCAGCGGCCGGACATTGGGGTCGATGCTGACAGTGGCGTGAGGGGCGGCCGCGGCCAGGAACTCCTCCACCACCGCCGCGCCGGGCTCGCGGACCAAGGCCAACGACCCGGTGTGCACACAGGCGGTGGCGGAGAGGTCCACTCGGGCCAGTTCCGCCGCGGTCCACTGCCAGTCGGCCGTGTTCTGCGCGTGGAAGGAGAACGACGCCTGGCCCTGGTCGTCCAACTCCGCCACGGCCAGCGTGCTGGGCTCCGCGGCCGCGGCGGCGTACGACAGGTCCACCCCGGACCCCTCCAGGCGCGCCCGGAAGAGGCGGCCGAACACATCACCGGACAGACGTGCCAGGAAGCGGGCCGGGGTGCCCAGCCGCGCCAGGGCCACGGCCGTGTTGGCGGGCCCGCCGCCCGGCAGCACCCGCAGGGCGAGTTCGCTCGCGTCGTCGGCCGGTTCGGCGAACGCGTCCGCGACGCACTCTCCCAGGACGGTGATCTCGCGTGGGCTCATGGGCTGCTCTCCTCTGCGGACGGCAGATCGGGCTTGTCGCCACACCACCGGCTGTCGCTCGGTTTGGGAGCGGCAGCCTCTCGGGCGGTGCCGATCTGCGACGGGTGTGAGGCGTCGGTGTCGCCGGGATGCGGAGTCCATCATCCTTGCCAGGCAGTGTCAACGATGACACATGTCATCGTTGACAGTTCGGCGGGGTGGTACCTGGATGCCGAGCGCACCCGCTCACCGTGGACGCGGTCGGGGATACTGTCGTGGCGGACCTGGGGCGGCGAAGGCCGCGAGGGTCCGGGCCGGATGACGCGGGGCCGACGGCACCCACCGGTTCCGGCCGAGACCGCGGCCCGAACCGACGAGCACGGGAGAGCGTTTCCCCATGGCAGCGAACCGCCGCCCGACCCTGGCAGACGTCGCCCGGGAAGTGGGCGTCAGCGCCAAGACGGTCTCCCGCGTCCTCAACGAGGACGGGCCCGCCTCCGCCCGGACCAGGGAGCGGGTTCTCACCGCCGTGGCGAAGCTCGGCTTCCAGCCGAACCTCATGGCGCGCAACATCCGCGTCGGCGGGCCCGACACCACCGTCGGGCTGGTCGTCCCGGATCTCGGCAACCCCTTCTTCGGAGCCGTGGCCGGTGGCATCGAGGACACCGTCCGCGACCGCGGCCTGACCCTGCTCATGGGGTCCTCCGGGGAAGACCCCGACCGCGAACGCGCGCTGACGGAGAAGTTCCTGGCCCGTCGCGTCAGCGTGCTGATGCTCGTGCCGTCCGTCGGCGCCGACCACTCCCACCTCAAGCCCCACCGCGCCGCGGGCCTGCCCGTCGTCTTCATCGACCGCCCCGCGACCGGCCTGACCACGGACTGCGTCGTCAGCTCCAACCGCGCGGGCGCCCACGACGGCGTCGCCCATCTGATCGCCCACGGCCACCGGCGCATCGGGTTCGTCGGCGACCTGCCCCTCGGCCTCCACACCCGCCGCGAACGCCTGAAGGGGTACCGGTCGGCCCTGGCGGAGGCGGGCCTCGCCCACGACCGGTCCCTGGTCGCCGACGCCCACGACCGGAGCGCCGCCGGGACCGCGACCTCCCGGTTGCTCGGCCTGCCGGATCCCCCCACGGCGCTGTTCGCCGGCAACAACACGGTCGCCCTGGGCGTGATCGCCGAGCTCTCCCGCAGCGGGCGGAAGGACGTCGCCCTCGTCGCCTTCGACGACGTCCCGCTCGCCGAGGTGCTCGAGCCCGCCCTGACCGTCGTCGCCCAGAACCCCGAGGAGATCGGCAGAGCGGCAGCGGTCGCGGCGCTGGCCCGCCTGGACGGTGACCGCTCCCGCGCCCGCGTCGTCACCGTCCCCACCCGGCTGATCGTCCGGGGCTCGGGCGAGCGCTCCGCCGCCGCCCTCCGGGTCACCTGACCTTCCACGGGCCGCGTCGGCGGGTGCGGCGGCCGGGTGAGCGCGGGTGGCGTGCGCCGCCCCGGGGAGCCGGGGACGCGGGTGCGGACGTGCCGGCGGGGTACGGGCGGGCGGAGGCGCCGCGGACCCTCCCCCGCCCCCTGCTCGGGAGCGTCTTCCCGGCCGTCCTTCCTGACACCGGTTGGGCCCCTTAGGCTGGGCGGGCGGGGCGCGCGGCAGGGACGCGCCGCCCCGGGACGCGGATGGAATGGGGCGCGACGCCGCCCCGGACGGACGAGGACTTCGACGCCATGGAGAGGCAGGACGGCACCGATCGAACCGTGCCGCCGCGACACGGTGCGACGGGCCGCCGCCCCACGTCCCGGGACGTGGCGCAACTGGCGGGTGTGTCGCACACGGCGGTCTCGTTCGTCTTCAACGGCCGGGCCAAGGGGAACCTGTCCGAGCGGACCCAGGAGCGGATCCGGGCGGCGGCGGAGCAACTGGGGTACCGGCCCAACGCCGTCGCGCGCGGGCTGCGTCGCAGCCGGACGGCCGTCGTGGGGCTGATCACCGACGAGATCGCGTCATCGCCGTTCGCCGGCCGGCTGCTGCGCGGCGCCATGGAGACCGCGTGGAACCGGGACCACCTGGTGGTGACGGTCGATTCCGGCGGCGATCCGGAGAAGGAGGAGGCAGCCGTCACCGAGCTGCTGGACCGCCGGGTGGACGGCATCGTCTACGCCGCGATGTCGCTGCGCCCCGTGACCGTCCCCGACGGGCTGCGCCGCACCCGGACCGTGCTGGCCAACTGCCTGGCCGACGACGGCTCGCTGCCCGCGGTGATCCCCGCGGAACACGCCGGGGGGCACGCCGCGGCCCAGGTGCTGCTGGACGCCGGGCACCGCAGGATCGCCTCGGTGGGCGGGCTGGAGGCGGACGACATCGCCTCGGCGGAACGGCTGCGCGGCTTCCGGGAGGCGCTGGACGCCGCGGGGGTCGCCGTCGACGACGGCTGGATCGTCCGCGGCGGCGGCGAGATCTCCTCCGGCTACCAGGGGAGCCTGGCACTGCTGGCGGAGGTGCCCGCCGCCCGCCGCCCGACCGGCGTGGTCTGCTTCAACGACCGGGTGGCCGCGGGTGTCCTGCACGCCGCCGCCCGCCTGGGGCTGCGTGTCCCCGAGGAGCTGTCGGTCGTCGGCTACGACGACCAGGAGCACATGGCGGCCTTTCTCAGCCCGCCGCTGACCACCGTCGCGCTGCCGCACCGGGCGATGGGCGAGGCGGCCGTGCGGCTGCTGCTGGACGCGATCGACTCCGACACCGAGCCGCCCGTCACCGTGCACCGTCTGCGCTGCGACCTCGTCAGCCGAGGGTCGGTGGGACCAGCTCCCAACCCGTGACGCGGACTCCCGTGCCGCGCACGGTCAGCTCGGGGACGTCCCCCGGGCGCCGGTAGATCCGTTCGGTGGCGACGGCGGCGTCCCCGGCGAACAGCTCGAACAGCGAGCCGTCCACCAGCAGTTGGACGGTCAGCCCGCCCCCCGCCGTCCCGGGCCGGGTGGTGAGGGTGAGCGGGCCCGAGCCTCCGGGCCGCTCGCGGGGCCAGCCGGACCGGTCGAGCGTCACCGCCCCGGCCTCCGGGTCGAGGGTCAGCGTCACCCGCTTCCCGGCCGGTGCGCGCAGCACCTCCACCGTGGCGGGTCCGGTCGCGGTGACGACCAGCTCGTACGCGTCCGGGAGCGGGACCGGCGAGCCGTCGCCGGCCGTGAACGGCACCGGTGCGCGCAGCCGTTGCAGTTCGGGGGCCGGTGACACGGACAGGCCGCCGTCGGCCCGGACGTCCACCACCCGGGGAGCGGTCAGCACCCCGGCCCAGCCGGCCCGGTCCACCTCCTCCTGGCCGCGGGCCTCCCAGGACCAGCCCCACAGCAGGACCCGGCCGGCCCCGTCCCGCTGGAGCACGGCCGGGGCGTAGAAGTCCCGGCCCTGGTCGAGGCGGCCTCCGCCGCGGGGTTCGAACCGGGGAGCGGGGTCGCCGGGGCCGGCCGCGCGCAGGGTGCCGGTGAGCCGGGCGGTGGTCAGCGGCTGCCCGTTCCACAGGGACAGCACCAGCACCCAGCGGCCGTCGCCGGCCTCGAAGAGCTGGGGGCACTCCCAGCCGGTGGCCTCCTCGCCCAGCGCCTCGGCGGCGCGGGGGTGGTGGCCGTCCAGCAGGAGACCGGCGAACCGCCAGGAGCGCAGGTCGTCGCAGGCGTACAGCAGGACGGAGGGGGTGCCGTCGGCGTGGCCCGCGCCGACCGCGGCCCAGCGGTGGCCGCCGTGGTGGAAGACGAACGGGTCGCGGAACATGGTGACGTCCAGGCCGGGCGGCGGTGCCGTCACCACCGGCGCGGGCTCCGGCCCCCACGCGGTGAGCATGTCGTCGCCCGGCACGGCGCGGGCCAGGCAGATGGTGCCCAGGCCGGTGTGGTTCCGGTCGATGCCGGTGTAGACGGCGGTCGGGACACCGTCGTCGTCGACCACGCAGCCGGACCAGCACCCGGCCTCGTCCGGACCGCCCGGGGTCGGGGTGAGGGCGATCGGGTGGTGGTCCCAGCGGACGAGGTCGGGGCTGGAGACGTGCCCCCAGTGGATGTTGCCGTGCTCGGGGGCGGCGGGGTTGTGCTGGTAGAAGAGGTGGTGGCGGCCGCGCCAGCGGAACGGCCCGTTGGGGTCGTTGATCCAGGCGGCGGGCGGTCGGACCCGGAAGCGCGGCGCGTGCGGGTCGTGGGACGAGGGCTGCTGGTTCAACGGTTGACTCCGGCGGAGGAGATGCCCTCGCGCAGAGGGCGCTGGCCGACCACGAAGACGAGCACGGCCGGGATCATGGAAAGGACGACACCGGCGAGCACCACGGAGATGGAGCCGGTGCCGAGGTTGCCCTGGAGCGAGACCAGACCGAGCGGCAGGGTGAAGTTCTCCGTGGAGACCTCCAGGATCAGCGGCCGGAAGAACTCGTTCCAGTGGTAGTTGAAGGCGAGCACGCCGACGATGGCCAGGCCCGGGGCGGCGAGGGGCGCGTAGACCGAGCGGAAGATCCGCCAGGGGCCGGCGCCGTCGAGCATGGCCGCCTCGCCGAGGTCGGCCGGCATGGCCAGGAAGTACTGCCGCATCAGGAAGGTGCCGAAAGCGGTGGGGAAGGCGGGGATGATCAGGCCGAGCAGGGTGTCGGTCAGGCTCATCTCCTTGAGCACCAGGAAGACGGGCACGATGGTGACCTGGAGCGGGACCATCATGGTGGCCAGGACCAGGCCGAACAGCGCCTTCTTGAAGCGGAAGTCCAGGCGGGCGAACGCGTAGCCGGCCAGTCCCGCCGTGACCATCTGGCCCACGGCGATCAGCCCGGTCACCAGGGTGGAGTTCAGGGCCAGCAGCCACACGTCGATCGTGTCGAACACCTGGCCGTACGCCGCGGTGGTGGGATCGGTCGGGATGATCTCCGGGGGCAGGTCGAAGGACTCGGCGGGGGGCCGCAGGGAGGTGGAGACCGTCCAGATGACCGGGCCCAGGGTCAGCAGGGCGCACACCGCGAGGCCGGTCACTCTGGCCCAGGGGGCGAGTCCGTGGCGCAGACGGCCGGGGGAGGGTATCGGGCTCAAGGGAATCACTCGGCTCACTGGTAGTGGACGAAGCGCCGGCTGAGCCGGAACTGGAGGGCGGTGACCGCCATGATCAGCACGAACAGCAGGACGCCGACCGCGGACGCCTCGCCGAAGCGCAACTGCTCGAACGCGGTCTGGTAGATGACCATCACCACGGTGCGCGTGGAGTCACCGGGGCCGCCGTCGGTGAGGATGTACGGCTGCTCGAACACCTGGAGGGCGTTGATGATGCCGACGACCGAGGCCACGAGCAGCGTCGGGGACAGCAGCGGGAGGGTGACGGAGAGGTGTTTGCGCAGTCCGGTGGCGCCGTCGAGCGACGCGGCCTCGTGGATCTCGCGGGGGATGTTGTTCAGTCCGCCGACGAACAGGAGGAACGAGAAGCCGAACTGCTGCCACACATAGGCCAGCACCACCGCGGCCATCGCCGAGTTCCCCGAGGTCAGCCAGGGCACCGGGGAGACACCGACCTGGCCGAGCAGCCAGTTCACCACTCCGAGGTCCTGGTTGAACAGGTACTTCATCACCACCGAGACGGAGGCGGCGGACAGGATCAGCGGGAAGAAGAACGCCGAGCGGAACATCGAGCGCAGCCAGCCCGGCATCCGGCCGTTGACCGCGAGCGCGAGGGCCAGGGCCAGCAGCAGTTGCAGGCCCACGGCGAGCACCATGAAGACCAGCGTGTTGCGGAAGGACACCAGCACCGTCCGGTCGGCGAACACCTCGCGGTAGTTGGCCGTCCCCGCGTAGCGCGGCGAGGTGATCACGTCCCAGTGGAAGAAGCTGAGGACCACGGAGCCCGCGATCGGCACCACGGTGAACACGGTGATGCCGATCACGGTGGGGGCCAGGAACAGCCATGCCATCACCCGGGACGCGCGCCGACGTCCTGGGTGGTGCCGCGGGGGCGGTCGCCGGGCGGCGGTGCTCGGGCTCGGGCGTTCCTCGGTGAGCCGGACGTTCGTCATCGCGTACGCTCCATGGCGTCCTCCAGGTCGTGTTGCAGCCGGCGCAGGGCCGGGCGGACGGCGCCCGGGTCGGCCAGGGCTGTTCCGGTGTGCTTCAGCAGGAGCTGTTCGACCTCGGCGGCCTGCGGGGGCGCCGGGATCGGGCCGGTGTCGGGGAAGCGGTCGAGGGTGTCGTAGAAGACCGGCCAGTTCGCGGGGCCTGTCTCGCGGTAGCGCGCGGCGTCGACCATCGACCGGCGCGCCGGGGTGGTCTCGTTGGTGCGGAACAGTTCGGCGAGGACTTCGCGCCGGGTGGTGTACTTGATGAACTCCCAGGCCGCGTCCTGCTTCTTCGAGGTGCGCAGCAGGGCGTAGCCCGCCGCGCCGTACTGGTGCCGCTGGGTGCGCCAGCGCGGGAAGTGCTGCACGTCGTAGGCGTCGGCGGACATGCCCGCGGTGTGCAGGCCGCCCGCCCAGAAGCCGCCCGCCGGGGTCACCCCGACCCGTCCGTTGGCGAACACCCCGACGAGGTTGGTGCCGCCGCCGCCCTCGGGCCGTGAGCACAGGCCGTCCCGGATCAGGGACGTCAGATAGTCGTAGACCTCCTCGACCCGGTCGTCGGTGGCCTGCGGATCGGTCCACCGGTACCCGCCGCCCCGGCCGCGCCGTTCCGCGGCGGGGTAGAAGGTGTCCCACAGCCACTCGCCGCCGGGTGCCTTGGACTCCGCGAGGATGTTGGTGCCGTTGGCGAACAGCCAGGGCACCACGCCGCCCCACAGCCGGTTCGTCCAGAAGTACGGGGTGAATCCGGAGCCGCCGGAGCGCTTCATGGCGCGCAGCAGCGCGGTGAAGTCGTCACGCGTCCAGTCGGGCGGCGGCATGGCGGCCCCGGCGCGCGCCACGACCCCGGTGTTGAGGTACATGTCGGCCGCGTTGAACTCCAGCGGCAGTTGGTACAGGCTCCCCTCGTACATCATCGACTCCACCAGGGAGGGGTGGACGTCGGCGAAGTACTCGCGCAGCTCCCGCGCGTCCCGCCGCACCCAGTCGTCCAGGGCCACGCCGAGCCGCCGCGCGAAGAGCTGCACCCCCTCGGTGGCCACATAGACCACGTCGGGCGCGGTCCCCGCGGCGATCAGCGTGAGGATCTTGGCGAAGAAGTCGGACCAGTCCGTCGCCTGCACGGGGAACAGGCGAACCTCGATCTCGGGGTGGAGGGCGCGGAATCCGCTGCTGAGGGCACGCTGCGCGGCGGGATCGACGGCGGTGCCGAGCGTGGCCACCACCAGCGCGTCGTCGCCCCGGTGGGGGATGTCGGCACCGGTGAGGCGGTCCCGGTTGGCGGCGGTTCCGGCCAGGGCGGCCGCTCCCGCGCCGTAGGCGCCGTACCGCAGCAGGGTGCGGCGGGTGAGCTGCGAGTCGGTCATGGGGCAAGCCCTAACTCGTATTAGGCGTGAGTGATCGGCCCACATCATGTGAATCGGGTCACGGGGCTGTCAAGCGCCGCGAACCCTTGACCTTTAACGAGTTAGGTCTACAGTCCTGCTTCACATGAGCCGTTCCCCACGAGAGGAATGTCACGGTATGAGCCGAACACGCGCATCAGCCGGAGGTGCGGACAGGCCCGAGGCGTCCGCGGCTCCGGGCAGCACGAGGCGCGCCGTGCTGACGGCGTCGGCCCTGGGCGCGGCGGCGGTGGCGGCGACCGCCACCCGGGCCGCCGCCGCCCCGGCGGTACCGGCCGCCGCGGACGGGGCCCCTCGCCGCGCCGCCGCGCGGGCCGCCGCCAGCTACCGGGCGGAGTACCACTTCACCGTCCCCGACCAGTGGAAGAACGACCCCCAGCGGCCGATCTGGCTCGACGGCGAGTACCACTACTACTACCTGTACAACCCCGACTACTTCGCGGGCAGCCCCCCGGGCACCGCCTGGCGCCGCGCCTCCACCACCGACCTGGTGGCCTTCCGCGACGGGGGCATCGCGGTGCCGAAGACCACCGCGATCGGCGACGTGTGGTCGGGATGCGCGGTGGTGGACACCGAGGGCACCGCGGGCTTCGGGCGCGGCGCCGTCGTGATCGTCGCCACCGCCGATCCCCGCACCGCCCAGGAGCAGTACCTGTTCCGCTCCACCGACGGCGGCCGGTCCTTCACCCCGTACGGAACGACCCCCGTGCTGCCCAACCCCGGTGTCGTCGACTTCCGCGACCCCAAGATCATCCGCGACGAGGAGCGCGGCCGCTGGGTGATGGCCCTGGCCGAGAAGAACAAGATCGGCTTCTATCACTCCGGCAACCTCAGGAGCTGGACCTACGTCGGCGGCTTCATCAAGGACGGCCTCGGCGTCTTCGAGTGCCCCGACCTGTTCCGCATCACCGCCGCCGACGGCACCACGCGGTGGGTGCTCGGGGCGAGCGCCGACGGCAGGGCCTCCGGGCGGCCCAACACCTACGCCTACTGGACCGGCGCGTTCGACGGCTCGACCTTCACCCCCGACGCGCCCGACCCCCAGTGGCTGGACCACGGCTTCGACTGGTACGCCGCCGTCACCTTCGACCGGCACCGACCGGACGGCACCGTCGACCCGACGCGCCGGTACGCCATCGCCTGGATGAACAACTGGGCCTATTCCGGCATCACCCCCACCATCGACGCCGACGGCTTCAACGGCACCGACTCAATCGTCCGCGAGATCACCCTCGAGCGCGACGCCGCCGGAACCCTCTACCTGGCCTCCCGCCCCGTCTCCGGGCTGGACGGGCACGTCTCCCGCACCGTGCGCCTCGGTGACCTGCGGGTGGACGGCAACCTCCTGCTCGGCTACCGCGGCACCGCATACGAGCTGACCACCGAGATCACCTGGGACCAGCTCACCGGCGCCGGCGTGCAGCTACGGCGCTCGGCGGACGGCGGGCGCCACATCGACGCGGGCGTCTGGGGCGACTACGCCTTCGTCAACCGCCGCGGCGTCGCCAACCCGGACCACAGCGGCGCCATGCAGGAGAGCAGAAGCCCCTTCGCCCCCTCGGCCCGCCGCGTCGCGATGCGCGTGCTGGTGGACCGCACCACGGTCGAGGTCTTCTTCGGCGACGGCCGCCACACGCACTCCATGCAGGCCTTCCCCAACCTGACCGACACCGGGCTCGCCCTGTTCACCAGCGGCGGTCCGGCCATCTTCAGGAACACCGTGATCAGGGAGTTCAGCGTCTGACCTCCGCGGTGCCGTGTCCGGCGGGCCCCGGCCGGACGGACACGGCACCGGACGGACACGGCACCGGACGGACACGGCACCGGACGGCCGCGCGGCGGTGCGGCGGTGCGGCGGTGCGGCGGTGCGGCCCGGGGACTCGGACTCGGGTCCGTAGCAGTGCCGGTCGGCGGTCGCGTACGCCCAGGGCGGACGGCGGCCCGGGGTCAGCTCGCGGTCGAGTCCTTGGTGAGCGCGTCCATGAGGAGGTCGACGAGCCGACGGGCCTGCTCCGCGGTGCCGTGCTGCACGGAGTAGGCGATGCCGCCCATGAGGAGGAGGACGTCGTCGGCAGTGACGTCGGCGCGCAGGCTGCCGTCCCGGGCGCCGGCCTCGAGCAGGGCGGCGACGGCGCCGGTGAGCAGTGCGCGGCTGTCGGCGTACGGGTCCACTCCGGAAGCGATGACCGTGTTGAGTGCCGCGGACATGCCGCGCTTGGCCGTGGCGTAGTGGAGGAAGTGCTCCATCCACATCCGGGTGGCCTCGGCGGCCCGGTGCCGGGCGAGGAGGTCGTCCGCCTTCTCGCAGACGCGGGTGAGTTGGCGCCGGTAGGCGGCGTCGATGAGGGCTTCCCGAGTCGGGAAGTGCCGGTAGAGCGTGCCGACACCGACGCCCGCCCGCTTGGCGATGGCGGCCGGCGCGGTGTCCAGCCCCTGCTCGGCGAAGACCTGCGCGGCGACCTCCAGCAGGCGCTCCCGATTGTGCAGCGCGTCGCTCCTGGTCCGGCGGGGGGTGGAGGGCATGCGGGTTCCTTCGGTGCCTGTCTCCGATTGCGTTCCGGAATCCGTTCCGCTTAACTCGTAACCGGAACAGATTCCGGTATCACTCTACTCCAGGGGACTCCCATGCCCACTCTCTGCGACAAGGCCGTGCGCCACTGGTTCGTCACCGGAGCCTCCGGCGGCCTGGGCCGCCGGATCACCGAGTGCGCGCTCCAGCGCGGTGACCGGGTCACGGCCACGGTCCGCCGTCCCGCCGCCCTGGACGAGCTGCGCGGGACGTACGGCGACCGGCTGACCGTCGAGACCCTCGATCTCACCCGGCCGGGCGACGTCGGCGAGGTGATCGGCAGGACCCTCCGGACCGAGCCGGTCGACATCGTGGTCAACAACGCCGGATACGCGGTCGTGGGCGCCGCGGAGGAGATGACCGACGAGCAGGTCCGCGACCAGATCGAGGTCCTCCTGCTCGCTCCGATGCTGATCACCAGGGCCTTCCTGAAGCCGATGCGCAAGCAGGGCGGAGGCCGGATCGTCCAGATCTCCAGCATGGGCGGCCAGATCGGCGTTCCCACCCACAGCGCCTACCACGCGGGCAAGTGGGGACTGGAGGGCTTCACCGAGAGTGTCAGCCGCGAAGTCCGCGACTTCGGCATTCACCTCACCCTGGTCGAACCCGGTGCCACCCGCACCGGGTTCTCGTCGGCCCTGCGCTACACCGCCGAGACGGCCGTCTACCGGGACGGCGCCGTCGGGCGGACACGGCGCCATCTGGAGACCGCCGACGACAGCGCCTTCACCGGCGACCCGGCCAAGCTCGCCGCCGCCATCCACGACACCACCCGCCACCCCGACCCGCCCCTGCGCCTCACCCTGGGGTCCGACGCCTACGACGCCATCCACACCGCCCTCACCGAACGCCTCACCGCGCTCGGGACCCAGAAGGACCTCGCGGCGTCCGTCGCCTTCACCCGGTGACCCGCGCCGAACCACCCACGAGCTCACGGACGCGCCCCCGCGGGGGAAGCCGGGTCGGGTGCTCCCGCGGTGGCGGCCCCGCCGGGGGGCGGCACCGGGACGGCGGGGGACGCCGGGGCCGGAGACGTGGGCGGGCTTGTCGAGTGCGAGGGGCTGACGGCGGGACGGACCGGGCTGTCCGAACCGCCGTCCGTGACGGCGAGCAGTACGCAGGCGGCAGCCGCGGCCAGGCCGAACAACGCGACGACGGTCCGGCGGGGAGCGGGGAAGGACCGCCCGGATCCGGTGGGAAGGGCGGCGGGCCGCAGGTGTTGCCGGTCGACGCCGCCGGCGCGGGCCTCCAGGGCCTCGCGCAGTCGTCGCTCGATCTCCTCGTGGCGGTTGCGGCCGCGGCTCATGGCCGGATCTCCGCGAGGCGCCGGCGGCGGGAGGAGCGGGAGCGCGGCTGAGAGGGGTGCTCGGTCATCGAGGTGTCTCCAGTTGTCTGCCGAGAGCGTCCAGGGCCCGGCTGGCGGTCGACTTGACCGCGCCGCGGGAGATTCCGAGGGTGTCGGCGATCTGGGCTTCGGTGAGGTCCGACCAGTAGCGCAGGACCAGGACCTCGCGCTGCCGGCGGGTCAGACGCCGCAACGCGTCGATCACTTCCCGATGGGTCTCGGCGAGGAGCACGCTCCTGTCGGCGGACGGGACATGGCGTTCACGCTCAGGGATGTGGGCGCGTGCCGTACGGCGCCGGCGCAGAACCGAGCGGGCCGCGTTGACCACACAGGTCCGCAAGTACGCCTCGGGGTCGTCCAGCTCCGCCAGCCGAGGGCCGTGGCGGCGCAGGAGCGCGACGAAGGCGTCCTGCACCACGTCCTCCGCCGTCGGGAGGTCGTCCACCAGAAGCAGTGCCAGCCGCACGAGCGCCAGCCGGCGATGGTGGTAGAGCTCACTGAAGCCGTGTTCGTCCCCGGCTGCCGCCGTGCCGGGGGACGCGGCTCGGAACAGCCTTCCCGCGCCGTCCTTCCGGCCGGCCGGTGAACGCGGCGCGAACCTGTCCCGTGTTCGGCGCATCGGATCCGCTCCGCCGCGGAACAAGCGGGGCACCGGCCTGCACAGGGTTCGCCACCAGGCGATCGACGCCGCGGCGGTGGGGATCGTCGCTGTTCTCACTTGTCTCCTGGGCGTCACAGTCCGGTCCGTCCGCCCGGGGCCCCCGGGCGGACGGACCGTGCCGCCGGGCCTGGGCCCCGCGGCGCGCATTCACGTGGTGCCTGCCGCCGAACGACCTGGTGTCGATCAGCGGGACGAAACGCCGCCGGGCCTCACCTCGCCGCAGCCGCGAACTGCACCGGCTGCGCCGGCTGCGCGTCCTCCGGGACGTCGGTCTCCGACCCCGGCACGTGCGGCTGCGCCGGCTTCGCGTCCCGCGGAACGTTCGTCTCCGAGCTCGGAGCGGGCGTTTCCGACCCGGGCACGTAGGGCTTGGCGTGCTTCCCGGTGGAGGTGGACGTCACCGGGGAGGCCGCCTTCGCCTTCTGCGCCTCGGCGGGAGCGTCCGCCGAGGCGGGCGCGGCGTGGGCCGTGAAGGCTCCGCCGAGGGCCAGCGCGGCGCCCACGACCGAGGCGCCCACGGCGGCGCGGACCCGGCTCGGACGGAGGCTGCGGGCGGCGGCGTGACGTACTGACATGTTCGGTCCTCGAATCATCGGTTGCTTCTGTCGGCTGACCGACCGTCAGGGGTGGCTTCCCCTGCGGCGGTCCCGTGCTGGAGGCGCCTCCACCCCGACAGACGTCCGAAGGTCCTCGGGGTTGCGGGTGCGACGGGACCGGCACGGGGATGATTCAGTGATCTGCGTCACTGGGAGCCGGGGCCGGGGCAGGGGCGAATCGGGCGACGGCGCGGGCCGAGACCCCGCCGCCCCTCGCCCGCGCGGCCCCGGAGCTCACAGCCAGCCGCGGTCCTGGGCCAGGCGGGCCGCCGCGTGGCGGTTCTCCGCGCCGAGTTTGGCCGTGGCCGCGGAGAGGTAGTTGCGGACGGTGCCCGGGGCGAGACAGGCGCGGGCGGCGATCTCCGCGACCGGGGCGCCGTCGGCGGCGAGGGCGAGCAGCTCCGCCTCACGGGCGGTGAGGGGGGACTCGCCGGCGCTGATGGCGTCCGCCGCGAGTTCGGGGTCGACGTAGCGGGTGCCCGCGTGGACCAGGCGGATGATCTCCGCGAGGCGCTGCGCGGAGACGGTCTTGGGGAGGAAGCCGCGCACGCCCGCCGCGAGCGCCTGCTTGAGGGCGGCCGGGCGGCCGTGGCTGGTGACGATCATGACAGCGCAGGCGGGCAGCAGCGTCCGCAGCTCCGCGGCGACGGAGAGGCCGTCGCGGACCGGCATCTGGAGGTCCACCACGGCGACGTCGGGGGTACGGGCCCGGGCCATGGCCAGCGCCTCGTCGCCGTCGGCGGCCTCGGCGACGACCTCCAGGTCGTCCTCGAGGGCGAGCAGCGCGGCCAGGGCGCCGCGGATGAGGTGCTCGTCGTCGGCGAGCAGCACACGCAGGGTCATCGTTCCTCCTCGCGGGGGACGGACGCGGTGAGGACGAACGTGCCGTCCCGCGCGTGGGTGGTGAGGGTGCCGCCGAGGGCGGCGAGGCGCTCGCGCAGCCCGGTGAGCCCCGTGCCGCCGCCCGGTCCTGTGCCGCCGGTCCGCGGCCCGGGAGGGCGGGCTCCGTTGTTGGCGACGGTGAGCACGGCCCGCCGCGCCGCCACCCGCAGGCGGATCTCGCAGCTCGCGGCGTCGGCGTGGCGCAGCACGTTGGTGGTCGCCTCGCGGACCACCCAGCCCAGCGCCGCCTGCGCCGAAGGGGAGAGGGAGGCGGCGGTGTCGCCGCCCGGGCCGGGGGTGTCGATGGCGCAGTCGATGCCGGCGGCCTCCAGCACACCGCGCGCGCCGGAGAGTTCCGCGGCGAGGTCCGCCTCGCGGTAGCCCCGGACGACGGCGCGGATCTCGGCCTGCGCCTCCCGGGCGATGCGCTGCACCTCCTCCATCTGGCCGGCCGCCGCGTCCGTGGCCCCGCGCCGCGCCAGCCGGGCGGCCAGCTCGCTCTGGAGGGCCATGACGGACAGGTTGCGGCCCATGACGTCGTGGAGGTCGCGGGCGAAGCGGAGCCGCTCCTCGGCCACGGCGAGCCGCGCGCGGGTGTCGTGGGCGTCCTGCAACTCCCACATGATCTGTATCGACCAGCCGGACAGACGGCTGACGAACACCGCGACGCAGGCGAACGTGAACGCGCACCAGGCGTTCACCCACACCACGACCGCGGGCAGCCCGGCCGCCGCGGTCGCGGCCGTGGCCACCGCGACGGCCGCCGCCACGACACCGGCGATCCTGCGTGCCGGGAGGGCCCGTACGGTCAGCACCGCCACCGGGAGCATCGTGCAGCCGACGGCGAAGACGAACCCGGTCGCGTCGTCCCCGGACGGGGCTCGGTACTGCTCGTGGAGCACCAGCGCCAGGACCACGGCGGCCGTCGCGGTCACCGCGGCCATGAGGGCGGTGGGCCGGGCACGGCGGCCCACCGCCCAGTGCAGCGCCTGTGACGCCGCCCGTCCCCCGAGCAGGCCGTACGCGACGAGCAGGAGCACCGTCGCGGCGTCGGCCGACGGCGCGCGCGGCCCGTCCGTGAGGGAGGCAGCGGCTTCCGAGCAGGACGCCAGGGTGTAGGCGTAGAAGCACCAGTGGGTGACCAGTTCCATCCGGGCGGCGCCGGACCGGCCGGCCCACCACCGGAACCAGCGGCGTGGCGCCGCCGCCTTCCGCGGCGTACGGTCCGGCATGGTGTCTCTCGCTCCCGTGCGTCCCTAGCCGCGCGGCTCCCACCGGAACCGGCGCCGCACGATCACCACCGACAGTACCGTCCAGGCCAACGCCGTCCCCAAGGCACGGAGCGCCTCGGCCGCCCCCATGCCGCCGACCCAGCCGCCGCGGACCAGGTCCACCACCGGAGTGAGCGGCAGCAGGCGCAGCACCTCGGCGAGGCCGTCGGGGAACACCTCGAGCGGTACCCCGACGCCCGAGCCGACGAACGCGACGAGGATCAGCGGCAGCGCCGTCACCTGCGCGCTCTCCACCGTCCGGGTGGCCGCCGCGGTCGCCGCGGCCAGCGCCGCCGCCAGGACCGTGCCCAGGGCCACCCCGGCCAGCATCAGGTCCGGCCGCTGCGGCAGCCGGACGCTCCACAGGGCGGCGCCGAGCACCACCAGCAGCACGATCTGGACCAGGGCGATCACCACCGCGGGCAGCGCGGTGGCGCCGAGGATCTCGGCGTCCCGCACCTCGCCGGTGCGCAGCCGCTTCAGGACCAGCTCCTCGCGTCGGCTCACGTACGCGGCGACCAGCGTGGTGTACACGACCAGGGTCAGCACCATCACGATGCCGCCGGTCAGCAGCAGCTCGCCGGTGCCGAGCCCGGTCTTCGCGGGGGCGTCCGACCGGTCGAGCGAGGACTTCATGGAGCCGATCATCACCGGCGGCATCACCAGGGCGGTGAACAGCGCGGTGCGGTTGCGCGCCAGCAGCGTCACCTCGGCCCGGGCGAGGGCGGCCGTCCGCCCCGCCGCGGTGGTGCGCCGCGGTCCGGGTGCCGTGCGCGGCGTGTCCGCCGTCGTGCTCGTCGTGCTCGTCGTGCTCATCGGGTCGCCACCTCCGCCGCCTCGTGCGCCGCCGCGCCGTCGTGTGCGGCGCCCGGGTCGTGCTCCCGGCCGCCGGCGATCGCCAGGAAGGCCTCCTCCAGCGAGGCCGTACGGGCGTCCAGCTCACCGAGCCGTACGCCGTGCTCGCGCGCCCACAGCAGCAGACGCGTGAGCGTGCCCTGGAGGTCGTGTGTGGTGATCCGCACGTCGCGCCCGTCGCCGCGCGCGCCCAGCTCGGCGGGGAGCCGCCACCGCCCGGTGCCCTCGGGGAGGCGGAAGCCGATGCGCGAGGGACGCCGCGTCGTGACCTCCCGCGGGGTGCCCGCGGCGGCGATCCGCCCCTTGTGCATGATGGCCAGCCGGTCCGCCAGCTCTTCGGCCTCCTCCAGGTAGTGCGTCGTGAGGAGGACGGTCGTGCCCTGCTCCAGCAGGCCGCGGACGACCTGCCAGGTCGCCCGGCGGGCCTCGGCGTCCATGCCGGTGGTGGGCTCGTCCAGGAACAGCACCCGCGGCCGGCCCAGCACCGCGAGCGCCAGGTCCAGCCGCCGGCGCTCGCCGCCGGACAACTGCTTGACCCGCACCCCGGCGCGCTCCGCCAGGCCCACCGTCTCCAGCGCCTCCCGCACCGGCCGGGCCGCGCTGGTGCAGCCCGCCCACATCCGTGCGGTCTCCTCCGCGGTCAGGTCGGAGGGGAAGCCGCCCTCCTGAAGCATGATCCCGATGCACGGCCGCACGGCGCCGCGCTCGGTGTACGGGTCCCGGCCCAGCACGCGCACGGTGCCACGGGTGGCCGGGGCCAGGCCCTCAAGCACCTCGAGCGTGGAGGTCTTGCCCGCGCCGTTGGTGCCCAGGAGGGCGAACAGCTCGCCCTCCCGGACTTCCAGGTCCACCCCCCGCACGGCGTCGAAGCCGCCCTCCCCGGACGGACCGTACCTGCGCCACAGGCCGCTCACGCTGACAACGGTGTTCGTCATGCCCCCAGCATTCCGGCGCCCGGGGCCGGTCGGGCGTGCGGACTGTCATGACCTGACATGACATCTGTCATGGGAACGGTCAACGGGTCCCTGCGACGGCCCCGGGACGGGACGATCAATCGAAATACGATTCGAGGACGCCGCGGCGCCGGACGTCGAGTGCCGCGCAGTGGAAGGACCCGCCGAACGGCGCGTAGTGCAGCAGGTCGCACGGGACGGGTTCGAAGCCCCAGCGTTCGAGTGCGCGCAGCATCCCGGTGTGGTGCCGCTCGGCGATCACCCTTCTCTCGTCGATCATCAAGACGTTCATGCTGAGCCATTTGCCGCACATCGAGGTGACCGCGAGCAGGCGCTCGCGGATCGGGGTGGGCTCGGGAGCGATCAGGATGTCCCAGTTGCGCAGGATCTCCGGCAGGTGGTCGACGTCGATGTACTCGGGATTGACCAGCACCTTGCCGGGCGCGAGCGGCAGGAACGTGGTGTCGATGTGCATGGGCGTGCGGCAGCGGCTCTGGATCTCGTGGATGCGATAGCCGGGCCCGAGGTGGCGGCGCAACCAGTCGATGCCCATGCGGTTGGTGACGTTGCTGGGCGTGACGAACAGGTCGCGTCCCGCCCGGACGAAGTCCGCCGCGTCGAAAACCGGCTCGAACTCGGTGAGGATGTGGCGCATGGGATCGCCCGCCTCGGGGACACGGAAGTCCGCGTCGAACAGCTCGCCGGTGAGCTGCGGTCTCGGCGCCGCCGTCCAGCGCGCCCCGCGCCGGAAGTAGTCCTTGAGGACCGTGCGGTAGGTGTGGGTCTCGAAGTACCGGCACGGCCAGGCCATCGGGGTCTCGATGATCTCGTCACCGATCACGAGCAGGCTGTCGCGCGGGCAACTGTTGCAGAAGCCCCGTGACGACCAGTCAGGGGTGCCGAATCTCCGCTTGTGGTCGACCGGGTCCGGGCGCCTCACGACGATGCCGAGGGACTCCAGGAGGGCAACGAACCGATCGAGTTCCTGCTGCGCCGGCCCGATCAGCCCGCGCGGATACCTGAAGCCGGCGGCGGCCGACTGCATCCGCGCCGCCCATGGCGGGATGTTGCAGGTCACGACCGGATGCCTGGAGGGGATCACCGCGCCGTCCAGGCGTCCGACGATCACCTCCTCCAGCGGGTCCCACTCGTTGTGGGAATTGACCGGCGAGACGAGCGGGCCCGCGGCGCTGCCGCCCCCGGCCGGGGGCACCGGCGTCACGCGCGGCCCGCGGCCCGCGGCAGGGCACCGCCGCCCGCTGCCCCCGCTGCCCTGCCCGGCCTCCGCATCGCCACCACAGCCAACCGCTCTCCACTGCAAGGTGCGGCTCAACGTAACCGACGCGTCGCCGGGAACGGGAAGGCCGGTCCGCACCGACCGCGGAAATCACCCGCCCGGCGTCTCGCGGACCGGACCGCCGACGACGCCGCGGGGACGGTGCCTGAGCGGGGCGCGGACCCGTCGGCGTGGGGGGGGAAGGGCCGGCGGGGGGAAAGGGCCGGGTGTGCCCGCCGGAGCCGGCCCGGACGAGCCGCACGCCGGTCACGGGGATGCGCCGAGGACCTTCAGTCGGTGGCGTATGTCCAGGTGGTCGGTGGGTTCGTCCAGGACGGGCAGCGCCGGTCGAAGGAGTGAGCTCCGGGGCGACCCGCCTGCTCGTGGGCCGTCCTCGGGTGACACCATCTGGGGATGCCCCCCTCCATCCAGGTCGGCCCGTACACCGTCATCGCGCTCGCCGACGGCGTGGGCCCCTTCTTCTCCCCCAGGTCGGAGGCGTTCCCCGGCGCCACCACCGAGCAGTGGGCGGCGGCCGACCGGTTCGATCCCGGCGCGCGCGACGCCGACGGGCGCTGGCGGCTCCAGTTCCGCGCGTTCGCGATCCGCAGCGATCAGGGCGTGACGCTGGTCGACGCGGGGATCGGCCCGGCCGACAGCCCGGCGGCCTCGTGGGCGCCCGTACCCGGGGTGCTCCCGGCTTCGCTGGCCGCCGCGGGTATCGAACCGTCCGAAGTGGACACCGTGGTGCTCACGCACCTCCACACCGACCACGTGGGCTGGGCCGTCGTCGGAGAGCAGACTCGGCCGTTCTTCCCGAACGCCGAATACCTGTTGCAGCAGGCCGAACTCGACGCGATCGAGGAGCTCAACCCGCAACTGCGGTCCGCTGTGATCGACCCGCTCAGGAAGACCGATCAGCTACGACTGCTCGACGGCGACACCCCGCTGCGCGGCGGGGAGCGCGTGTCCGCCACGCCCGGTCACACGCCCGGGCACCAGAGCGTGCTCGTCACGTCCGGGCGCGAGCAGGTCGCCGTCACCGGCGACCTGCTCGTGCACGCGATCCAGTTGCTCCATCCCGAGATCGCCTACGCACACGAGATGAACCCTGAGCAGGCAAGGGCCTCGAGGGAACAGGTGCTCCACAGCCGGGCCGCCGACACCCTCTACCTGGCGACTCCGCACCTGACCGAGCCGTTCATCGCCCGCTGACCCACCCGGCGGGCCGGTCCTTTCCGCGAGCACGTGCGGCCGCTCGGCCGCGTGTACTCGGAGGTCGTTCAGTTCGGCAGCTTCGCCGCGTAGACCCAGTCGAGGCCGTCGTATCCGGTTCCGTCGAGGTGCTCCGCTCGGGTCAGGCCGGCACGGATCGCCACTCGTTGGGAGGCGATGTTGGCCGGCCTGACACGGGCGATCAGCGGCAGGTCGGGAACGTGGCGGGAGGCCCAGGTGGTGACCGCGGTGGCGGCATCGCCGGCGTAGCCCCGGCCCCAGGCGGAGGTGGCGAAGCGGTAGAAGAGGTTGAGGACCTCCATGCCGTGCAGGTCCATGGGCTTGATCCCGCAGAAACCCAGCCGCTGATCGGAGCCATGGCACCGGACGACCCAGTACCCGTATCCGCACCGCTGCCACTGGTCGTCCCAGCGTCGATAGAGTTCCCCGGCCTCGTCGAGCCGGGCGAGCGCGTCGGAGGGATTGTGCAGGCAGGTCTCGGGATCATGATGGATCGCGAAGATGGCGTCGATATCGGCTTCGGTCGGACGCCGTAGCGACAGCCTGGCGGTCCGCAGCTCCTCGGCCGGCGGATTCCGGTCCCTCATGCCGAGGATCGTAGGGCAGGGTCAGGCCGCCCTGGCGGGATGCTCGGGCCAACCGCGCATCGGTGGGTCGGGCGCGAAGGTCGTCTTCGATTCGGTGCGGGCGTTTGCGCCAAGGGGCGTGGACGGCGCCGACGGGGGTAGGCGGTCGACGGGTTCGGCCGGATGGGGCTGCCCCTGATGAGCGCGGTGAGCCTTGATTTCGCGCAGGAGCACGCCCCGCCCGGAGACAGGCACAGCGGTGAGCGGGTGGAGGGCAGAGGCTTTCCGACAGCACCAGTGAGTAAAGGGTTGTGGAATTCAGCGGGCTGCGAACTGCCTCCGGGCGGTTCGCGGCGCAACGGTCTTGGGAAGGCACATCGTGATCCACGCAGCGGATATTCGCGAGTGGCGCAATCAGAGCGTCGTCGATGTGAAGGGCCGCAAAATCGGCGTGCTGGAAGCGATCTATGTGGACACCAGCAGCGACGAGCCGGCCATGGCCACGGTGCGTATCGGACTGCCGACTCGTCACCAATTGGCCTTCGTGCCGCTCGACGAGGTCACCCTCGGTCCGGACTACGTCCGCGTCCGCTATGACAAGGCGCTGGTGAAGAAGGCGCCGTCGATCGGCATGGACGACATCCTGCCCGCCGAGGCAGAGAAGGAGATCTTCGCGCACTACGGTCTGGCCTACCAGCCGGGCGCCGGCGGCGAGCGTCAACTCGCTCGCCGCTGACTGTTCCGATCGGTTCGGAGGGGTTGTTGGCTTCATGGCACTTTTCCTGTTTCTCGTCCTGGTCGCCGTCGTGCTGGGAATTGTCGGAGTGGCCGCGGAAGGGGTGGGCTATCTGCTCTTCGTCGGCATGGCGGTCCTCGTGGCCGCGCTGGTGTTCATCGGCGTGCGCTGGTCCCAGCGCTCCGGTCGCCGGCCCGTCCGCTAGTCCTCCGAGTAGTCCTCCGAGTCAGGAGTTCGGTTCGGATGCGCGGGGTTGCGGAGCGGTTCCCGCCGAAGAGCGAGAGTGCCGCGAGAAGGAACCCGGACAGGCATCCGGCTCCACCGGTCGCCTCCTCATCGGCGACCATCCCGTCTCGAACCCGGCCGGCGCCGGCGCAAACCCGCCACGACCAGATCCTGATGATGGACGGCGCGCACAGGAAGGAAAAGGACGCGCAGAGATCGAGGGCGGACAAACACCGCCGGCCGGAGGAGGCGCGCCGGACCGCGGCCGCGGTGACCGGCCTCACCTCCTCGCACCCGTGAGCGAAACCTGAGGGGGCCCGCCGCCCCGGCCCGGGCGCCCTCGTCCGCGGCGGCGGTCCGGCGGTGCCGCCCCGCGGCATGGCCGGTCCCCCGCCCGGCCGCCCCGGCGTTCGCCGGGCCGCCGGGGCTTCCGATGCCCCTTGCGGCGGCATGCGCGCGCGTCGCAGGGCCGGTCGGTGCGGTAACTGGGATAATCGGGACACAGCCCGGTCGTCGCCGTGCGGCGCGGCGCCGTCGGCGGGTGTGGTGCCGCGGGCGCCGCGCGAGGTGTCGGACGCCGCCGGGGAGGCGCGGGCCGAGGAGGGAGTCCCGGGTGGTGCCGGAGACCGACCACGCGGCTGTGTTCGCCGCCGCGCCCAACCCCTATCTACTGCTGGGGCCGGACCTGGTGGTCGCGGACGTCAACGACGCGTATCTGGAGGTCACGGGCCGGACCCGGCGGGACGTCCTCGGCAGGCACGCCGTCGACGCCTTCCCCGGAGCCGTGGAGGACGCCGACACGGACGGAGTGCCGTCGCTCCGGGCGTCGCTGGAGCAGGTCCTCGCCACCCGCCGGGCCCGGACCATGCCGCTGCGGAAGTACACCGTCGAGGTCCCGGACCGGCCCGGGGTGTACGAGGAGCGGTGGTGGTCGCCGTCCCACACGCCCGTCCTGGGCACGGACGGCACCGTCGCGTGGATCATCCACCGTGTCGAGGACATGACGGACTTCGCGAAGGCGTACCGGGCCGGGGGGCGGAGCGAGCCGGTGCGGGAGCTGGAGGCGGAGTCGTACGTGCGGGCCCGTGAGCTGCTGCGGCTGAACGAGGAGCTGCGGCGGGCGCACGAGCGGGAGCGCCAGGTGGCCATGACGTTGCAGGAGGCCATGCTCCAGGCCCCGGACCTGGCCCGGCACCGCAACATCGCCGTGCGCTACCTGCCCGCCACCGGGTCGCTCAACATCTGCGGTGACTGGTACGACGTGGTCGACCTGGCGGCCGACCGCTTCGCGGTGGCCGTCGGCGACGTCATCGGCCACGGCCTGGACGCGGCCGCCGTCATGGGCATGCTCCGGAGCGCCCTGAGCGCCGCCGTCCGTGCCGTGGAGCGGCCCGCGCAGGCGCTGGAGGTGCTGGGCCTGTACGCGAGGTCCATCGAGGGGGCCATGGGCACCACCGCGGTCAAGGCACTCATCGACATCCGCAGCCGGCTGATCATGTACAGCAGCGCGGGGCATCCGCCGCCGGTGCTGGCCCATCCCGGTGGGGGCTACGAGCTGCTGGACCAGGCCACCGACCCGCCCCTGGGCGTCCGCCCGGTGCACGTCCCCCGCCCCCAGGCCAGCCTGCCCTACAGCCCGGGCGACACCCTGGTGCTCTACACCGACGGCCTCATCGAACGCCGCGGTGAGGACATCGACGTCGGCCTGCGCCGCCTGACCGACACGCTCGCCCGGTGCGGCGAGCTGGACAGCGGCTCCCTCGCGGACGCGCTGCTGGACGGCCTCGGCGTCGGCGACGGCGGCCGCGACGACATCGCCCTCGTCGTCATCCGCCTCTGACCGCTGTCTCCGGCTGCCGCCCGCGGCCGCCGCGCGGACGCGCCGGTCCGCGCCGGGAGTGCCGGGGGTGAGGACTCCGCTCGGCGGCACCCGTGCTGCTCGCGGACGTACGCCGCTACCATGCCGACCGTGACCCGTGGGACCCGCGCGAAAGCGCCCGGCGCGCCGCGCGGCACCCGGGCAGGCCCGGACGGCTGACGCCCGACCGGCCCCGGCGGCCGGCATCGCGGGCATGTCACACCCACCGCTCCCGAGGAGCCCCATGACCCTGTTCCTCGGTGCCGACATCGGCACCTCGAGCTCCAAGGGCGTGCTCGTCCGCCCCGACGGCACCCTGGTCGCCCGGGCGGTCAGGGAGCACCGCACCTCCACCCCGCACCCCGGCTGGTTCGAGCACGACGCGCAGGCCGTGTGGTGGGACGACTTCACCGCCCTGTGCGCCGAACTCCTCGCGCTCGCCCCAGGCGGCGAGCGGCCCGCCGCCGTCGGTGTCAGCGGGATCGGCCCCTGCCTGCTGCCCACGGACGCCGGAGGCGCGCCGCTGCGCCCGGCGATCCTGTACGGCGTGGACACCAGGGCCGGGCGGCAGGTCGCCGAGCAGACCGCCCGCTACGGCGAACGGGCCGTGCTGGAGCGCTGCGGCTCCGTCCTCACCAGCCAGGCGGTCGGCCCCAAGCTCGCCTGGCTGCGGCAGCGCGAGCCGGACGTGTACGCGCGCACCCGCCGCTGGTTCATGGCCGGCTCCCACCTCGTCCACCGGCTCACCGGCGCCTACGTCCTGGACCACCACTCGGCGAGCCAGTGCGCCCCGCTGTACGACCTGCGGCGGGGCGCCTGGATCGAGGAGTGGTGCGAGGAGATCGCCCCCGGCCTCGAGTGGCCGCGGCTGGTGTGGCCGAGCGACGTCGCCGGCACGGTCACGCCCGCGGCGGCGGCCGCCACCGGCCTGCCCGCGGGCATCCCCGTGGTCGCCGGGACAGTGGACGCCTGGGCGGAGGCCACGGGCGTCGGCGTGACCGCCCCCGGCGATCTGATGCTCATGTACGGGACGACGATGTTCCTGGTCAACGTGGTCGCCGAGCCCATGCCCACGCCCGGTCTGTGGTCCACGGCGGGGGCGTTCCCCGGCACGTACTGCCTGGCGGCCGGGATGGCCACCTCGGGAGCGGTCACCGCGTGGCTGCGCGACCTGACCGGGGCGTCGTTCGACACCCTGGTGGGCGAGGCGTCGGCGCTGCCGCCGGGTGCCGAGGGGCTGCTGATGCTGCCGTACTTCGCCGGGGAGCGCACCCCGCTGTTCGACCCCGACGCCCGCGGCCTCGTCCTCGGCCTCACCCTGCGGCACGGCCGCGGCCACCTGTACCGCGCGGCGCTGGAGGGGACGGCCTTCGGCGTGCGGCACAACCTGGAGGCCATGGCCGACGCCGGCGCCGGCAGCCGCCGCCTGGTGGCCGTGGGCGGCGGTGCCCGGAGCCTGTGGACCCGCGTCGTCTCCGACGTGACCGGCCGGCCCCAGGACCTGCCCCGGCACACCGTCGGCGCGGCCTACGGGGACGCTTTCCTGGCCGCCGTGGGAACGGGCGCCGCGGACCCTCGCGACATCGCCGACTGGAACCCGGTCGAGACGACCGTCACCCCGGACCCGTCGCACGCCGGAGTGTACGACGAGCTGTACCGGCTCTACCGGGAGCTGTACCCGGCGACCCGGACGGCGGCCCACGCCCTGGCCGCCCGCCAGCTCCGGGACACGGAGGGCTGACGCCACGGCGGCCGTGCGACGAGGCCGCCGGGCGGGCCGGGCCACGGCGGTGACGGGCGGAGCGGGCGGCCGCGAGGGGCCCCGGTCGCACTCCCGTGGTACACGGGCCGAGTCCGGAATGCGCCACCGCGGCGGGTCCGCGACGCTCGCACTGTGCGCGAAGCCGTCATGGGGCGCCGGACGCGTCCGCGGCGTGGTCGTCAGGTGTCCTCGGAGGGTGGCACGACGACCTCCCGGTCGGTGAACGGGTAGCGCAGCGGCGCCTGGTCGGGCCAGGCGGCCTGTTCCCAGTCGCCGGCTGCTCTTGTTGGCGCAGACGACGTGGGCGCCGGGGAGCGGCGGATGACGCGGTGTGCGGGCGGTTCCGAACAGCCGGTAGGTGGCGTCGAGCAGCGGGGTGGCGTCGTGGACCGGGAGGTCGTCCCCGTCCGGGAGCAGGGAGGAGACGCTGAAGAGGAGAATCGCGTACGCCCGCACCCACACCCGCGGCAGCACGCCGACCGGCTGGGACGCCGACCGGGAACACCGTGGCCGGGGCGCCCGGCTCCGCGCCCCGGCCGGTGTGGTCACACTCGCTGGCGCGTGAAGCGCTGGTTGGCGTTGCCGGTGTAGGTCCATTGGGAGATGCGGGCTCCGTCGGCGGTGGAGTACTCCCAGACGTCCATGGCCAGGCCGCTGGCCCGGTTGACCAGGCTGACCGTGCCGTCGCCGTGCTCGACGAGCCTCCACTGCTGGGCGGCGGCGCCGGTGTCGGGCTGCTGGGTGATGTCGGCGCCGCCTTCGTTGCCGGCGGCTTGGAGCACCAGGCCCGAGTGGCGGGCCTTGATGCGGACGTGGCCGTCGCCGGTGTCGAGGAACTGGAACTGCTGGTTGAGTCCGCTGCCGGACGTCCACTGGATGAGCCTCGCCCCGGCCGCGGTGGACGCCTCGTTGACGTCGGCCGCCTTGCCGCTGTGCTGGACGACCAGGCGGTGGTGGGCCGGGCCGTTCGATTCCCCGACGAACTCCCAGGTGGTGCCGCTGCTCTGGGCGTCGGAGGGGAGGCGGTCGCGTGCGGCGGTGTCGTCGTAGAGGCTCCAGCGCATCCAGTCCAGGAAGGTCCTGACGTTGCGGGTGTCGCCGAAGAAGTTGCTGTGGCCCCCGCCGAGGAAGGTGAGGAACCCCTTGGGCGCGGGCAGTTCGGAGTACGCCTGGCGGGCCGAGGAGATGGGGCAGGTGGTGTCCCGGTCGCCGTGGATGAACAGGACGTTGGCGGAGACCGCGCTGCTGGGGTTGCCCATGTCCACGCAGGACATCGGGATCGCGGCTTTGACCCGGCTGTCCGGCCACGCCGTCAGCAGGCCGTGGGTGGTCATGCCGCCCATGGAGTGGCCGGCCACACCGACGCCGGCCGCTGTGTCGATGTGACCGGCCAGCGGACCGCTGCCGCTGTTCAGCGCGAGGGTCTGGGTGAGGATCTCGGAGACGTCCTTGGACATGTTGCCGTTGTTGACGTCGGTCATGTTGAACTGGAAGTGGGGGCCGGGGACGATGAAGCCCGCCGCGGCCAGGGGGCGGATCACCGCCTCGGAGTTCTGCGGGCTACTGCCGTAGCCGTGGGTGAACTCGCAGACCGGGAAGACCCGTTGGCGACCGGCGCGTTGGTGACGGGGCTGCCGCCGGGGGTGCCGGTGGCCGGGTAGTAGACGTAGGTGGTCAGCCGCCGGCTGCCCCGCGTCCAGTCGTACCGGCGCACGCCCACGGCGTACGGCTGGGTGGGGGCGGTGCCCGCGGACGCCTGCCCGGCGCCGAGCAGGGACACGCCCGCGCCCATCGCCGTGGCGGCGCTCAGGCCCAGGAAGGTGCGTCGTTGCATCGACACGATGACTCCTTGTCGGTCGTTGGCGCATGGTGGGTTCGGCCGTCCGTGGCGGGCCGACCCCGATGAGCCGGGGCGGCCCGCCATGGGTTCGGTGCGGTGCGCAGCCGGTTGATCCACTGGTGCGGGGCACGGGCGCGTTCGCGGGGCCACGGGTGTCGCGGCCACCCGGCACCGCGAGAAGGAACACGGCCGGCCTGCGCGTCTTTACGGATTCCGGTCGAGTGTGTGCGGCTCCTTCAGATGGGCTGACAGAGGCTCGCGCATCCCGGAGTCAGCTTTTGAAACGATTCATCACAGGAGACGCGTAAAGGGGGACCTGAGTCGCGCATGGGGGTGTGGGAACGTTCCCATTGGAGGCTAGGTGCGGCGCGGCAAGGGCGGCAAGACTCGTGCACGGACCGGATGTGGGAAACAGTTCGGATGAGTGGGATTGAGTTGCTCAGTGATCATCACCAAATTCCTGCATCGAACGATTCGCGCCAGCGCGGCAGTGGTCACCACTTGACGAAAAGCGGCTTTGAACTGCTTCAATGCTGATCAATCCCCACGTCCACGCTCTGTAGACGTGGCGGAATTAATACCTTGCCGCGCGCCGAGGGACTCAGTACAGTCCCCCAACTACCAACAGAAACGAAAACACGGACGGCGCTTTCCGGCATCGCGGCCACGAGCCGCACGGGCCGAGAGGAGACTTCACGCCAGCCGACCCGACACGCCAATCCCGCGACTCCCCGGCCTCCCCCAGTGGTGCCCTCTCCGACGACCGCGCGGAGGCCAACGCTTGCCATGGGCGCGCCGGTCCGAAGTCGCGCCGTGACGATGCCGACGCTCCGTCAAGCGAACGCGAGGCATCCGGGGAACCGGTCCTCACGGCCTGGACGGCTGCCAGGATCGCCTGGCGACACACGCCCCGCAGCCTGCCCGCCGACGACCGGCGAACCGCTGGGCCCCGAGGTGGTCTCACCGCGGTGGAAGCCCGGCCCCGGCCCGGCCGGACACCTTGGGCCCCGCACGGGCCACCAGCCGGTCCGGCGCAGCGGAGCCACTCACCCACGGGGTCTGACCACCGAAGACGGCGGCCGTCACGCTGAATGGCGAGAGTGATGGCGCGAGGACGGGGTGGCCGCAGGTCACGGTGGCGCGGGCGGCGGGCGGCGGCATCCCGAACCTGCCGTCGAAGTCGGCGTCGTCCAGGGACCGGGGGCGGCCGGCCGCGTCCGCCGCGCCTGCTCGCGCGGCAGCCGGTCGCCGTCGGGGTGCACCGCCGTGTTCTCCTCCGCCCCGCCCCCGTACCGGGTGCCGACCCGCCGTGGAGGTCCCGAGGGTCCGTGCCGAGCGGCGCCGAGCCGGTGTGCACGCTGCCCGACCGGGCTGGGATCGCACCTCCGGAGCGTTCCTCCGGCGCAACGCGGCGGTGGGCGCGACGAGTTTTGGGGGCGCCGGGTGTCTCACTGGTGGGGGCGTCCGTGTCCCCGGAGTCTTGGAGGTGGTGTGTGTGGCCAGAGCGTCCGGAGCGGGGACCGTGGTGGATCGCTCGCTCGGCGAGGGACTCGAAGCGCTTCGGCGGCCGGTGTTCGGGTACTGCTACCGAATGCTCGGCTCGGTGCACGAGGCCGAGGACGCGGTGCAGGAGACGATGGTCCGGGCGTGGCGCGGCCTGCCGGGGCTCGCGGATCCGTCCGGGCTGCGGCCGTGGGTGTACCGGATCGCCACCAACGTCTGCATCGACGCGGCGCACGACCGGCGCGGCCGGGCGCTGCCGATGGACCTGGCCGCCGCGGGTGACGCGCGGGGTGAGCTGGGGCCTGCGCTGCCGGAGGCGACGTGGGTGTCGCCGGTGCCGAGCCGGCTGGTCGAGGTGGGCGATCCGCTGGAGCGGGTGGTGTCGCGGGAGTCGGTGCGGCTCGCGTTCGTGGCGGCGCTGCAACACCTGCTGCCGCGCCAGCGCGCGGTGCTGATCCTGCGTGATGTGCTGTGCTGGCGGGCGGCCGAGGTGGCGGCGCTGCTGGACACCAGCGTCGACGCGGTGAACAGCACCGTGCGGCGGGCGCGGGCCGCGCTGGCGGCGGCGCGGCGCGGGGAGGCCGGGCCGCCGGGCGGGAGCGAACCGGTCGATCCCCGGCTGCTGGAACGGTACGTCGACGCGTTCGAGCGGTTCGACATCGACCGCATCGTGGCGCTGCTGCACCAGGACGTGGTCGTCTCGATGCCGCCGTTCGCGTTCTGGCTGCGGGGCCGGGAGGCGTTCGGCACCTGGCTGGAGACCGGCGGCCGTGGCTGCGCGAACGCGCGGCTGCTGTCCACCGAGGCCAACGGGTGCCCGGCCGTGGCGCTGTACCGCCGGGGTGCCGACGGGCTGCTCGAGCCGACGGCCATCCAGGTCCTCGAGTGGCGGGACGGCCGGATCACCGCCCTGCACGCGTTCCTCGACCCCGCCCTGTTCGACGTCTTCGGGCTGTAGCGGCCCGGCCGGGTCGGTCGGTCGGCGGGCCCGGCCGGGCCGAGGGGCCGCGCCGGAAAGTCGTCGCGGCGGTCGCGACGACTTTCCGGCCTCGCGCCGGTTCTAGCGGGCATGGTCAACGTCAACACAGCGGCCGATCCGCTGATCCGTCCCGTCCGCCGCCGCCCGGTCCGTCCCGGAGTGGTCCTCGCGCTGGTGTGCAGCGCCCAATTCATGATCTCGCTCGACATCGCCATAGTGAACGTCGCGCTGCCGTCGATCCAGGCCGACCTCGGCCTGGCGCCGACCGACCTCCAGTGGGTGGTGATCACCTACGGGCTGCTGCTCGGCGGGCTGCTGCTGCTCGGCGGGCGCGCGGCGGACCTGCTCGGACGCCGGCGGGTGCTGCTCACCGGAATGGGCGTGTTCACCGTTTCGTCGCTCGTCGCCGGTCTCGCCGGCACGTTCGAGTTGCTGGTCGCCGGCCGCGCGGGCCAGGGGGTGGGGGCGGCGCTGGCCGCTCCGGCGGCGCTGGCGATCCTGGTCAACACCTATCCCGAGGGCGCCGAGCGGACCAAGGCCCTGGGTGTGCTCGGCGCCGTGGGCGGCAGCGCGGCGTCCTTCGGCGTCGTGCTCAGCGGGGTGCTGACCGCCGGGCCCGGCTGGGCGTGGATCTTCTTCGTCAACGTGCCGATCGGCCTGGCCCTGCTCGTGCTGGTCACCGGCTTCGTCCCGGCCGACCGGCCCGGCGACCGGGGCGGCGCCCGGGGCCGGTTCGACGTCCTCGGCGCGGTGGCGGTCACGGCGGGGCTGATGGCCGTGGTGTACGCCATCAACAGAAGCGTCGACCACGGCTGGACCTCCGCCGCGACGATCGGGTTCCTGGTGGCCGGCCTGGTCCTGCTCGCGGCGTTCGTGCTCGTCGAGCGCTCCGCCGCCGCGCCGCTGATGCCGCTGTCGATGTTCCGCAGGCCCACCCTCAACGCCGCGAACGCCGTCGCGGCGCTGGTGTTCGGCGCGTTCATCGCGACGATCTTCCAGGCGTCCCTGTTCATGCAGCAGGTGCTGGGCTACTCCGCGCTGCGCACCGGTGTCGCCTACCTCGCCATCGCCATGACCTCCGTCGTCGCCGCCGCCGGGATCGCGCCCCGCGTCCTGGGGCGACTGGGCCCCGGCTCGGCGCTCGCGATCGGCCAGGGTTCCTCGGCGGCCGGGCTGCTGCTGCTCGCGCGCGCCCCTGAGGACGCCGGGTACTGGCCGCACCTGTTCCCCGCCATGATCCTGATCGGCGTCGGCGTCGGCCTGTCGATGGTCGCGGTGCAGGTGGCGGCGTTCATCGGCATCCCGCCCTCGGTCAGCGGCCTCGCCGGCGGAATGGTCGAGACCTCCAGGGAGATCGGCGGCGCGCTGGGGACGGCGATCGTCGCCTCGGTGGCCATCGCCGCCACCGACGACCTGCTCGCCACAGGCACCCCCGCGGGCGCGGCGCTCACCGAGGGGTTCCAGCGAGGGTCGCTCGTCGCCGCCGGCCTCAACCTGGCGGGCGTCCTCCTCGCGCTCGTCGTGCTGCGCCGCGCGGAACGCACCCGCCCCGCGGCGGCCGCCCCGACCGGCTGAGGGGAGACGGCCGCGGGGCTCACGGGCGGCACAGCCGTCCCGGGGCGGGCCGGTGCCCGTGCCCGGCCGGGCGCCCGCCCCGGGGCGGTACCCGGGGCGGGCCCTGGCCCGCGCCCGGCTCACCCCGGTCGGCGCTCGGGCCGTCCCGGTCACCCGTATCCACGCCCGCAGGATCCGACCCGGACGGGCCGGGCAGCCCCTGCCCGGTGGCTGAGCCGGAGCGGCTCGGCGCCGAGCCGCTCACAGATCACGGTGCTGCGCGAGTGGCGCCGCGACGCGCATCTCGTCGCGCTCGCGGACAACCGCCTCGGGCCGTGGGAGTGCGACGTCATGCAGACCGCGACGGGCCGCCTGCCCATGGCGATCACTCCTGCGACCCGCCGGTGGAACGACGAGGAGTGGGCCGAAGGCCAGCCCGCCGACCGCGACCACAGCCCGGCGAGTGGCGCCCGTCCCGCACGCCGAACCGCGCCCCCGGCGCGGTGGAGCCGCCTTGCGGTGACGCCACCGCGCGCGGCGGTATGTGCGGACACGCCCCTCGGTCACCGGCGGGGAGGCGAGGCCCGCACCGCGTCACCCGCCACTGGCCCCTGGTCCGGCCGCGGGCGGGGTCGTGTCCGGCCGGTGGCCGATCTTGTCCAGCTCGGCGAGGTCGTCGTCGGAGAGCGAGAGTGCGGCGCCGGCGGCGTTCTCGCGCAGGTGCGCCACCGAGGAGGTGCCGGGAATGAGCAGGATGTTCGGTGACCGCCGCAGCAGCCAGGCCAGGGCGACCGAGATCGGCGTCGCGTCCAGCCGGGTGGCCACGGTGGTCAGCGCCGTGGACTGAAGCGGGGTGAAGCCGCCGAGCGGGAAGAAGGGCACATAGGCGATGCCCTTGTCGGCGAGGTCGTCGATCAGTTCGTCGTCCTGGCGGTTGGCGAGGTTGTACATGTTCTGCACACATACGATCGGCGCGATCGCCTGTGCCTCGGCGACCTGTTCCGCCGTCGCGTTGCTCACTCCGAGGTGTCGGATCAGGCCCTGCCGCTGGAGTTCGACGAGGGTCTCGAAGGGCTCGGCGAGCGAGCCGGGCCGGGGGCCCCGGGCGTCGCCGAGCCGGAGGTTGACCACGTCGAGCGAATCGAGGCCGAGGTCCTCGAGGTTCTCGCGGACGGCGCGGCGCAGGTCCTCGGGCTGCCGGGCGGGGGGCCAGCCGCCCTGCCGGTCGCGGACCGCGCCGACCTTGGTCACGATGTGCAGCGACGCGGGACGGGGGTGCAGCGCTTCGCGGATCAACCGGTTGGTGACGCGTGGTCCATACGCGCCGGCGGTGTCGATGTGGGTGATCCCGAGGGCGGCGGCCTCGCGCAGTACGGCGAGCGCGCCGTCGTGGTCGGCGGGCGGGCCCATGACCCCGGGGCCGGCGAGTTGCATGGCGCCGTAGCCGAAGCGGGTGACGGTCAGATCGCCCATGGTCCAAGTGCCGCCGGGCAGTGCCGCGGGGGGTGTGTTCATGCCTGTGTCTCTCCTGCCGAGCCGGATACCGGAGAGGGCTGCCTGCCACGCGGTGTGCCGGCCACCGGCGCGGAATTCGTCTCGCCCTGCGTCGATGTTCGCTCGCCGGCGAGCGGCGCATCCAATACCGGAGCGGTGCGCTGTCATACCCGGCGGGTATCACCGGGGTACGCTGTGGCCGTGGACACCTTGGAGACCCGCGAGCTGCGGTACTTCATCGCCGTCGCCGAGGAACTGCACTTCGGCCGCGCCGCCGAGCGCCTGGGCATGGCCCAGCCACCGCTGTCGCGGGCGATCCAGCAGCTCGAGCGGCGCCTCGGCGTCCGTCTGCTGGAGCGCGACCGCCGCGGCGTCGCCCTGACCGGCGCCGGGGAGATGCTGCTGCAAGAGGGCCGCGCGGCGCTCGACGCGACCACCGCCGCCGCCCGCCGCACCCGTCGCGCCGGTGGCGCCGACCGGCCGGGCGGCGCCCGCAACCGCCTGGTGCTGGCGGTGAAGGCCGGCGCGTCCCACGAGCTGCTGCACAAGCTCCTCCACGCCTACGCGGCCGAGCCCGGCGCCGCCGAGGTCGAGGTGCTGCCGAGCGGCACCTGTGAGCAGGAGGAGATGCTGCGCGACGGCCGCGCCGACGTGGCGCTGATGCACGCGCCGTTCAACTCCCTGGCCGGGTTCGACAGCGAGGAGCTGATGACCGAGGGGCAGATCGCCATCCTGCCCGCCGGGCACCCCCTGGCCGCGCGCACGTCCCTGTCCCTGGCCGACGTCAGCGAGATCCCGGATCTTCCGCTCGCCCGCTGGGCCCGCCACGGCACCTACCCGCCCGGCCCGGGCCCCGAGATCCACGACCAGACGCAACTGGCCCAGTTGATCGCCCTGGGACGCACCGTGGCCATCTTCCCCGACTCCGCCCGCGCCTGGCTGTGGGCCGAGCACACCGCCGTCCCCCTGAGCGACGCACCCCCCGTCGTCACCCACATCGCCTGGCCCGCGCACAGCCGCTCCCTCGCCCTCGCCGGGCTGATCCGCACAGCCACGCGGCTGTGACCCTCTCGCCCCCTCCCGTCGAGCGGCTTCGCCCGCGGCCGCCCCACTGGAGGGGTTCCCCGCGGACATCTGCCGCCCTCTCCCGCGCCGCTTGGCTTGCGCGCTGTTCAGGCGCCCCTTCGGAGCCGGTCGGCCGCCGCGGCGCCGTCCGGCGTCCCCCGCCACCGCCGACCGGGGGCCGACCGGTCCGGCCGGTGCGAGCGGCGGCTGGGACGCCGGGCCGGGTCGGGCTCAGCCCCAGGTCCGGCCGGCCGGTTCCTTGATGGTGCGGTTGATGCGGTTGAAGAAGTTGGTCAGCGCGATCTCCAGGTTGATCGCGCCGATCTGCTCCTCGGTGAAGTGGGCGTTGGCCTCGTCCCAGATCTCGTCGGTGACTCCCCGCGCGCCGTCCTGTAGCCGGGTGGCGGCCTCGGCCAACGCCAGTGCCGCGCGCTCCGCGTCGGTGTAGAACGGCGCCTCACGCCACGCCGCCGCGTTGTGCAGCCGCTCGTCGGTGTCACCCACCTTCTTCCCCGCGGCGGCACTGGCGTGAACGCACGCCGAGCAGCCGTTGATCTGGCTGACGCGCAGATGGACCAGCGCGAGCAGCTTCGGATCGACGCCCCCGGCGGCGATCGCCTTCTGGAGGTGCTGGATCGCGGTCCACACATCGGGGTTGTTCGTGTTCTTGTTCTTGAGCCGGTTCTCCATGCGGGAGTGCTCCCCCTCATCGGGTTACGTTGCGGGGCGTTTGCCCGTCACCCCTATGACGGAGCAGCTTCGAGGAAGGTAACAACATGCCCGGTACCCATTCCGCGGATCCGATCGTCGAAGCCTTCGAGGCCCAGCGTGACCGGCTCCGAGCCGTCGCCCACCGCCTGCTCGGATCACACGCCGACGCGGAGGACGTGGTCCAGCAGGCGTGGCTGCGTCTGTCCCGCCAGGACGCCGGCACCATCGACAACCTCGGCGGCTGGCTGACAACCGTGGTCGGCCGCATCAGCCTCGATGTCCTGCGGTCGGGCCGGACCCGCCCGGAAGTCTCCCTCGACGACGAGCCGGCCGAACGCACCGTGACGCTCGACGACGCCCCTGCTCCGGAGGACCTCGTGGCACTCGGGGACTCCGTCGGCCTCGCGCTGGTGACGGTCCTCGACTCGCTGCGCCCGCACGAACGGCTGGCGTTCGTGCTGCACGACGTGTTCGCCGTGCCCTACGAGGAGATCGGCGCCATCCTCGGCAAATCCGCCGACGCGACCAAAATGCTGACCAGCCGCGCCCGCAGGAAAGTGCGGGCCGCCCAGCAGCCGGCACCTGCCGGGCGACGACAGCGCGAGGTGGTCCAGGCCTTCCTGGCCGCGGCCCGCAACGGTCGGTTCGAGCAACTGCTCCAGCTTCTCCACCCCGAGGTGGAGTTCACCGTCCACGCCCCGAACGGCCGGTTCGTCACGCTCGGGGCCACCGAAGTCGCCACCCGCGCGCAACTGGCCGGCAGAGCAGCGCGCGCACACGCGGCGACCGTCAACGGGCGCCCCGGCGTCGTCTCCTGGAGCGAGGACGGCACCCCGCTGTCCCTCCTGGTCTTCACCGTCGCCGACGATCGCATCACCGGGATCACCGCTGTGATCGACCCGGCCGAACTCGCGCTCATGAACCTGCCGGCCCCGGTGTGAGTCCCTACCGGGTGCCGTGCGCCTCCGACCGGGGCGGCGGGTCCTGGTCGGCGCTGTCGCAGCAGTCGCAGCCGGGACGGCAGCCGCACCCGTCCGTCTCGGCGGCGGTGGACGGTGCCACCGCGGTGGCGGGGGCCGCGCAGCAGCCCTTGCCGTGCCAGGCGTCGCGGCCTTCCTTGACGGCGATGGCGGCGATGGTCAGGGCGGCGATGGGGTCGGCCCAGGACCAGCCGAGGGTGGCGTTGAGGAGCAGACCGGCCAGGAGGACGGCCGAGAGGTAGGTGCACAGCAGGGTCTGCTTGGAGTCGGCGACCGCGGAGGCGGAGCCGAGTTCGCGTCCGGCTCCGCGCTGGGCGGCGGACAGGAACGGCATCACGGCCAGGGACAGGGCGGCGAGCGTGATGCCCGGGATGGAGCGCTCGGCCTCGCCGGTGCCGGTCAGGGCGCGGACCGCGTCGAAGGTGACGTAGGCGGCGAGGGCGAGGAAGGAGACGGCGATGATCCGCAGGGTGGTCTTCTCGCGGGCCTGGCGCAGCGCGTGGTCGCGGGCGGAGAACTGCCAGGCGACCGCGGCGGCGGAGCAGACCTCGATGACGGAGTCGAGCGCGAAGCCGATCAGCGCGGTGGAGTTCGCCAGCGTTCCGGCGGTGAAGGCGACGATCGCCTCGATGGCGTTGTAGGTGATGGTCGCGGCGACCAGCAGGCGTATGCGGCGGGTGAGCACCTCGCGCCGGGCCGGTGAGGGCCCCAGGGAGATCGCGGTCATTCGCAGCAGTCCTCGGTCGGGGCGTCGGGGCAGGTCTTGTCCACCTCGACCGCGACGACGGCGGTGCGCAGGTCGTCGAGTGCGTGGCCGAGGCGGGGGTCGGCCAGTTCGTAGCGGGTGCGGCGGCCGTCGGGGGTGGCGACGACCAGGCCGCAGTCGCGCAGGCAGGCGAGGTGGTTCGAGAGTCTGGTGCGGGAGACGCCGAGGGCGTCGGCGAGGTCGGCTGGGTAGGCGGGGGCCTCGCGCAGGGCGAGCAGGATCCGGCAGCGGATCGGGTCGGCGAGCGCGCGGCCGAACCGGGCCAGCACCTCGATGTCGGAAGCAACGGTCAGCACGGCATGAGAGTACAGGTTTTGCTGAATTCAGGAAACCGTGTCGGATGGTGGCGGACTTGGACGGCTCGCCCGGTGCCGGGGAGGGGGTCGGCGGCCCGACCGCTTCCAGCGAGTCCGCCGGTCCCGGGTGCGGCAGCCGGGTTCGGCGCGGTGGTGCCGGAAGTGTCGCTTCCGTGTCTTCGATCTGTAACGGCGCCTGGTTGTACGTGAGTTCGATGTCGCGGGCGGTACATGCTGATCAAGCTGTTCGCGTCGTTCGCGAACGGACGTATGCCAGTCGACAGCCACAGGGAATCGTGATGCGCTCCTTCCGCAAGACCACCCGCCACTGGAAGCTCGGCACCCTGAGCATGGTCGCCGCCGCGCTCCTGGCGACCACGGCCTGCGAGTCGGGGGACGACACGGCCGGTGACGCCGCCTCCCCGAAGCCCACCGCCTCCTCCCCCGCATCGGCCCAGCCGGGGGGTTCCGGCAACACCGGCGGCACGGGCGGCGAGGCGGGCACCACCGGGGGCGACAGCGGCGGCACCGGCGGCGAGACGGACGGCACGTCGGGCGGCGGCGACACGGACGGCAGCGCGACGGGCGGCGGTGAGGATGCCGCCGAAGGGGACGCCTGCACCGACGCGAACACCGACGTGACCGCGGAGTTCGCCCTGCCCGCCCACAAGGACGACTCGAAGCTGCTGCTCACCGTCACCAACACCGGGGACAAGGCCTGCCGTCTGTTCGGCCATCCGGCGGTCAAGTTCGGCGAGGCGCAGTCCGTGCCGCCGGCCTTCGAGGACTCCAAGCCGCAGTCCGTGGTGGTCCTCGACCCCGGCGGCGAGGGCTACGCGGGCGTGCTCGCCAACCGGAGCAAGCCGGACGCGACCACCGAGACGACCCTGACGGTGGCCTTCCAGGGCGAGAACATCGGTGACGACACGGGCGAGGCCACGGCCGTCGAACTGCCCTCGGCGGAGGGCGTGGTCGTGGACGACTCGATCCGGGTGACCTACTGGCAGAGCGACTCGGAGAGCGCCGTGTCGCCGCTGTTCTCCGGCTGACACGCGGTGAGACGGCACCTCAGCCGGTGCCGGGTTCGCCCTTCACGGTGACGCCGTGGGCGCGGGGCTGCGGAGGACGGGGATTCGGAATGCACCCCCGCCTTTTCTCTCCGAAGCGGTGGACCGCCTCTTTGTTCGTGCAGTGGTGATGCCCGTTTCACGCACCCATGAAATTCATCAGGCGGACGGCCGTGGTGGCGTGCGCGACCGCGACGGCGGTCATGGCGTTCTCCGCGCCGGCCAGCGCCGCCACCACGCTGAGTTGCCATGCCAACGGGCCGGCCGACACGGGCCGCGGCTGCGACATGACGACCGAGGCGTACGGCTCCTGCACCTACTACGCGAGTGGTGGTGTCAAAGGTGGCCATCGGGCATACGCAGGTGGTTTCGACGCGTCGGAGCGCGATCTCCGCGTGAACGGCTCTTCATGGAATTGCACCACCGCCGACCCGATCAAGGTGACCACCGGTTGCGGTGACACCGTGCCGGGCGACTGGACCTTCAAAGACGTGCGCGATGTGAAGGTCTACAGTTGCCGGATCAACAGCGCCAGTGCGGTTTCGTCGTGCGCCAAGGCGACCTTTTACTGAAGGTTGCCCGTGGTGGCTCCTCGCCCTCGCGGGGAGGGTGTGTGATGACGAGTCCGGTGCCCTGGTGGCCGCCGTCGGCGGTGGTCGTCGTCTCGCCGACGGCGGCCTTGGCGCCGGTCGGGCGTTCACGCCGGGTTCGGCGCCGGGGCCAGGCTCTGCTTGACGAGCCGGGTGATGTCGTCGGCGAGGATCTCGGGCAGGCCCTGCTCGATGGCGTCCAGGGCTTGGGCGGCGACGTCGGCGGGGTCGGCCTTCCGGTCGGCCGGGACGGCACGGGCCATGTCGGTGTCCATGTACCCGACGTGCAGTGCCGAGACGGTGATGCCGCGGGGCGCCAGCTCCTCGCGGGCGGCGTCGGTCAGCGCCCACGCGGCGGCCTTGGCAGCCGCGTAGGCACCGAGGTCGGCGGGGTGCAGCCAGGACAGCACGGACAGGACGTTGAGCACGGCGCCGCCGCCGTTGCCCTCGATGACCGGAGCGAAGGCCCGGGTCACGGCGAGCGGCCCGAAGAAGTTGGTCTCCATCTCCAGGCGCACCGCTTCCGGATCACCGGCGAGCAAGGGGGTGCCGGTGGAGATCCCCGCGTTGTTCACCAGCAGTGTCGCGTCGGAGGCGATGCGCGCCGCGGAGCGGATCGACTCCTCGTCGGTCACATCCAGACGGATCGGGGTGACCCCGGGCAGGTCCACGCTCTCGGGGCGGCGCGCCGCCGCGTAGACCTTGGCTCCCCGGTCCAGAAGCTGGGTGGCCAGCCGCCGTCCCAGCCCTCGGTTGGCTCCGGTGACCACGGCGACCGCGTCGTTGAGTTCCATGTCCGCTCCCTGCTCTGCTGTGGCCCGGGGGCCGGGCCCGCCCATTAGATTACGACTGCAATCTAATTGGAGTCTAGGATAGATGGCAACCGACATCCAACCGGGAGGTGGCCGATGGGTCGCGTATCACAGACGCAGGCGCGGGAGAACCGGCAGCGGGTCGTGGAGACCGCCTCCCGGCTGTTCCGCGAGCAGGGCACCCATGTCAGCGTCGCCGACCTCATGAAGGCCGCCGGACTGACCCACGGCGGCTTCTACAAGCAGTTCGCCTCCAAGGACGCGCTCGTCGACGAGGCCACGGCTCACGCGTTCAACGAACTCGCCCAGGTGCACCGGGCCGGTCTGGAGCGGCACGCCGGGCAGCGCGAGGCCGCCCAGCGCGAGCTGATCGAGACGTACCTCTCCGTCGAGCACCGCGACAACGCGGCGAAGGGCTGCCCCGTCGCCGGGCTCGCCGCCGACATGGCGCGGGCCGACGGCAACCACGAGGCACACCGCGTCTACGCCGAGGGCGTGCGCGCCTTCGCCGACGCGCTCGCCACCGACGACCGCGACGGCATCACCCGGCTGTGCACCATGCTCGGAGCCCTCCTCCTGGCCCGCGCCACCAAGGACTCCCCGCTCTCGGAGGAGATCCTCACCACCGCACGCGCGGCCCTGACGGCAGGCGGCCGATCCATCGGGGAGACGCTCGGCCCGCCCGGTTCCACAGGGACGCCGCGCCTCGTCGAGGAGTGACGCGTTCACCGCCGGCGCGACCGAGGAACCACCGGCCCTAGAGGTGTTTCAGCGCCTCGCGCACCGACAGCGGCGACAGGCGGTCGCGGTGCCCGGCCACGTAGTCCCGTACGGCGGCCGGATCGGTCTTCGCGTACTCGCGCAGGGCCCACCCGACCGCCTTGCGCACGAAGAAGTCCCGGTGGCCCGCCTGCGCGGTGCAGTAGGCGAACAGCCGGTCCGCGTCCGTGCGCTCCTTGTACCGGAGCTGGTGCAGCAGCGCCGTCCTGACCACCCACATGTCGTCGTCCGTGATCCACTCGTCCATCACGGCGGGCAGCGCGCGGTCCGCGGCCACGAGCGGCCCCACGACGTGGGCGGCCAGCAGGTCCACCGTGTCCCACCAGGGCTTGACGGTGATCAGTCGCCGCACGACCGGCAGGAGCGCGGACGAGCAGCGGCCCGCGTGGCGGCGCAGGTAGTCCACCGCGAAGTACTGGTACTCCCGCTCCGGCAGCGCCCAGCAGCGCAGCGCGATCGCGGCGCAGTCCGCCTCCGAAGGGCGGGCGGTGCCGTCGAGCACGCGCCGCGACAGGGCCCGCCGCTCGGTGGTGGACATGCCGAGGAACGGGAACTGCCCGCGCATGTAGGCGCTCGCCCCGGCGGCATGCTCGGCGTTCCCCGCCGCCGCGTAAACGGGCGTGAGCCGCGCCAGCACCTGATCGGCGAGAGCACTGGCGGGCAGGTCAGCGGGCATGCCCGGGGACGGGCTGCCGATGGAGTCAGCCGTCTCGATCACGTCCCCCATCCTGACACGCGGGTACGACAGCCACCGGTCGCCCGCCCGCGGTCGGCCGCCGTGGCCGCACCCCCCTTTTCCGCCGGAGCTCGCGAATCTAGGTCGGATGACCTAAATTGGCTCTCGTGAACGACGAACTCTCCTTCGACGCCGCCGGACCGGTGCTCCTGGTCGGCGGCTACGGAACGGTCGGCGCCGAACTGGCCCGCATGGCGGCGCCCTCCTGGCCGCTGGTGCTGGCCGGGCGCACCGCCGCGCGCGGACAGGCGCCGGCCGAGGGGACCGGGGCGCGGCTGCGCCGGTGGGACCTGGGCGATCCGGCGCCGTTCCGCGCCCGGGTGCGCGCCGTGGTGCAACTGGTCAACGACCCGGAGGACCGGATCCTGCGCGCCGCGGTGGCGGGCGGGGTGCCGTTCGTGGACGTCACCCGGTGGACCGCGCGCCTCACCCGCGCGGCCACGGTCGCGGCCATGGCCGCCCCCGGGTCCCCGGTCCTGCTGTCCTCGGCGTGGATGGGCGGGGTGACGAGCCTGGTCGCCGCGCACCTGGCCGCCGTGCTCGGGGGCGCGGACACCGTCGAGGTGGCCGTGCGCTGGGACCTGAAGGACCGGGCAGGAGCGGACTCCGTGGAGTTCATGGACCGCCTCGGCCTGGACTACGAGGTGCGGCAGGACGGGCGGTGGCGGACCGTCACACCGCTCAGCGACGTCCGCCGGGTCCGCGTCGGCGACATCCCCACCCGGGTCGCCCGCGTCGACACCCCCGAGCAGTTCACCCTGCCGCTGACCCTCGGCGCGACCACCGCCGCCACCAGGATCGGGTTCAGTTCGACCGCGTCCACCTCCTCCCTGCTGGCCGTCAAACGGCTGGGGTTCTTCCGGTGGGGCCGCGGCGACCGCTTCACCCCGGTGCGGCAGGCCCTGCTGTACGCGCCGGGCGAGGGCGGCACGGCCCGCCTCCGCGTCGACGTCACCCGCGAGGGCCGCACCCGCACCGCCACCGTCACCGACCCGGCCGGGCAGGCCCACCTGACCGCCGTCGGCGCCCTGCTGGCGCTGCGCCGGGCCCTGGCCGCCGACGGCGCCCCGGCGCCGCGCGGCGTGGCCTTCCCCGAGCAGACCCCCGCCCCGCTCGACGTGCCGCGCCTGCTGCGGGAACACGGGGTCGACCTGCGCGCCGAGGGCGGCCCGGCGCGGGCCGGCGGGGAAGGGGCGGCCGCGTGACCGCCGACCCCACGCGCCCACCGCGGACGGCGGGCGGGACCGGCAAGGGCACCGAGCGCCGGGCCCGGCTGCTGGACACCGCCGAGCGGATCCTCGCCGAGTCCGGGCACACGGCGCTGACCATGCGCGCGGTCGCCACCGCGGCCGGGGTGCGACTGGGCCATCTCCAGTACTACTTCCCCTCCCGCGCCGACCTCGTCGCCGCCGTGCTCGCCCGCGCCCTGGACCGGTCCCTGCAACGCCTGGCCCCCCTGCTGGCCCCCGCCGCCGACGGCGCGCCCAGCCCCGAGCCCCTGGTACGGCGGCTGCTCGCCGAGCAGGACGACCCGCGGCTGGTGCGCACCTTCGCCGAGGTATGGGCCATGGCCGGCCGGGACGAGGCCGTCGCCGAGGCCGTGCACGGCTTCTACCGCGACTACCAGGCCCGGGTCGCCGCGTTCATCCGCTCCCGTGACCCCGGGCTGCCCGAGGAGCGGTGCCGGGCGCGGGCCGCCGTCTTCACCATGCTCGTCGAGGGCGCCTCCCTGTTCCGCTCCGGCGTCACCGCCCACCGCCACGACACCACGGACACCGAACTCGTCGCCGTCGCCGCCGCCCTGCTGGGCGGTCCCCCCTCCGATCGGTGACGACGGGCCCCAGGGGGTCTGCGCCCGCGGCGCCGGGAGGTGGGTGGGTGCCGTTCCGGGGGCGGAGCCGGGGGGCTTCGCGTCAGGGTCGGGCGAGGACGCAGAACTCGTGGCCCTCCGGGTCGGTCAGGCACGTCCAGGGGACGTCGCCCTGGCCGACGTCCAGGTCGGTGGCGCCGAGGGCCCGCAGCCGGGCCACCTCCGCCTCCTGATCGTCACCGGGGCCCGGCACCAGGTCCAGATGGATGCGGTCCGGCACGGTCTTCCCGCCGGGGGTGCGGAGGAATTCCAGGTACGGGCCGTCACCCCTGGCGGAGCGCAGCACCGCGTGGTGGTCGGTGACCTCGTGCAGGGTCCAGTCCGTCGCCTCGTCCCAGAACCGGGCCATGTCCCGCGGATTCGCGCAGTCGACGACCACCACGGCGATGGGACCGGTGTCCCGGTGCATCTCCCGAGGCTCCAGCACGCAGAACTCGTTGCCCTCCACGTCGGCGAGGACCGTCCACGGCACGTCGTCGCCCTGGCCCACGTGGGCGGGCGTCGCGCCGAGCGACCGCAGGCGCTCGACCAGCTCCGCCTGATGGGCCGCGGAGGTGGTGGCGAGATCGAGGTGCACACGGTTCTTCGTCGCCGTCTTGGGTTCCGGGACGGCGATGACGTCGATGCCGACGGTGACCGGGTCCGGCCAATCGAACCCGGCGGGTTGAACGGCGGTCGCGCCGGGTCCCGAGCCGGAAACGCCCCAGCCGAGCGCCTCCGCCCAGAACCGGCCGACCGCCGAGGCGTCGAGAGCCTTGATGTTCACCTGAACGGGTCGCAGTGTCATGTCGGCGACCCTATGCGCGCCGCGACGACATCCCCGGGTGCCGTCGCCGAACGGAGATCGACTCGCTCACCGGCGGCGGGGCCGAGCTCTCCGGCCGGAGCGCTCGGCCCCGCCGGCGCCGGGCGGGTCAGAGGCGGTCGCGTACGGCTGCGGGGGCGATGCCCAGGTGTGCCATCAGTTCCGCGGCGGGGTCGGGTCGTTCGCGGGCCAGGAGCGCCAGCAGGAGGTGGTCCGGGCCGATGCGGCGGCTGCCCGTCCTCCTTGCCTCGGCGGCACTGAGTGTGATGATCGAGCGGGCGGCGGAGGTGTGGGGGGTGCGCTTGCGCGAGGCGGGTATCGGCGCCCGCTCGATGCCCCGGACGTCGATGCCCACGACGGCCAGCGCCGCCCGGTCCAGGTCGTCGAGGGCCGCACGGGCTGCCGCCAGGTCGACGCCGAGAGCCCGTGCCGCGCCGGAGTCCCGGGCCCTGAGGACCCCGAGGAGGAAGTGCTCGGTGCCGAGGCGGCGGTCGCCGCGCAGCCGGGCCTCCTCGTGCGCCGAGGTGACCACGGCGCGGGCATCCGCTGTGAACTGTTCGAACACTGTCCCTCACTTCCCGTACTTGGCGTGCACGGACTGACGTGACACGCCCAGCGCGTCGCCGATCTGCTCCCAGGACCATCCCTGCTGCCGGGCGCGCGCCACGGCCACCGCCTCGACCTGCTCGGCCAGCCGGTGCAGCGCGCTCACCGCCCGCAGCCCTACGGCGGGGTCGTGGGACCGGAGGCTCTCGGCCAGATCTCCCGTTTCCATGGCTGTCAGTCTGGGTTGACAGAGATGACCTTGTCAACCCAGACTGACAGCCGCCCTGGCGGCGTCGCGCCGCCTTCACGCCGCCGACCTGCGTCCCCTCCGCGCGGAGCGGGCGCAGGTCGCGGATCACCGACCCTCCGGAGGAACGTTGCAGCCCACACCAGCGCGAGTCCCGCCCCGGCCGGGCGACGCGGCACGGACAGGCCGTCTGCTCGCCTGCGGCGTGGTCGCCGGACCACTGTTCGTCGTGGCCTTCCTCGTCACCGGCGCCACCCGCGCCCACTACGACCCGCTGCGCCACCCGGTGAGCTCGCTCGCCCTGGGTGACCTCGGCTGGATACAGATGGCCAACTTCATCGTCACCGGCGCCCTCGGGCTCGCCTTCGCCCTCGGGCTGCGCCGCGCCCTTCGCCCCCTGGGAGGCTCGCCCTGGGGCGTGCTGCTGGTCGGGACCTGGGCGACGGGGATCATCGGCGCGGGGATCTTCGTCACCGATCCGGTCAACGGGTACCCTCCCGGCACCCCCGACAGGCCCACCCACTACGGCAGCACACACGCCGCCCTGCACGACGGGTTCTCGCTCGCCGCCTTCCTGGCACTGGCAGCGGCCTGCTTCGTCTTCGCCCGACGCTTCGCCGGATGGGGCAACCGCGCCTTGGCGATCCACTCGGCGCTCGCCGGCGCCGTCTTCACCGCGACGTTCGCCCTGGCCAGTGCGGGTTTTGACCAGACCGAGGGACTGGTCGACCACGCGGGGCTGCTCCAGCGTGCCGCGATCGTCACCGGCTGGTGCTGGCTGAGCGTGCTCGCCCTGCACATGCGCCGGCGCCGGGCGGAGGAAGGCGGTCCGTGACCCTCTCCTCGCCGTGTCACGCCCGAGCAGCGGAGTGGACGCCGGGCGAGGGGTCGGGGCTCGCCCGGCGGGCGCTGCGGGAGTCGGGATCAGTCCGGCCCGGCGCGGCTACGCGTCGGCCCTGTAGGTCCCGTACTCGGGGAGCCCTGTCGACTCGTACACGTGGATCGCCAGTCCGCCCGGCGTCGTCCTGTGGCTCAGGAGCCGCAGGCCGACCGGGGCGCCGCCGTCCGGGAACAGACGGCGGCCCCTGCCCACGACCACCGGGGCGATGACCAGGCGCAGCTCGTCGATCAGCCCGGCGGCCAGCAGGGACTGGGCCAGCCGGCCGCTGCCGTGGATCTGCAACTCGCGGCCGGGCTGCCGCTTCACCTCGGCGACCTGGGCGGGGATGTCGCCGGACAGGATCGTGGTCGGGTCCCACTCGGCCCGGGCCAGGCTGTGGGAGGCGACGTACTTCGGCAGACCGTTGAGGATGCTCGCGAACGGGTGCTCGGTCATCTTCGGCCAGTCCCGCGCGAAGTTCACATAGGTACGGCGGCCGAACAGGAACGCGTCCGCCGCCCCGAGCCAGACGCCGGCCTGCCGTTCGAACTCCTCGTCCATGTGCGGCACGAACCAGCCGCCCCGGCTGAACCCGTCGCTGGTGTCCTCGTCCGGGGACCCCGGGCCCTGGTAGACGCCGTCCAGCGACAGGAACTCCTGTAGTACCAACCTCATCGCGCACCACACTCTCTTGGGCAGGGACGTGTCCTCCCTCCTTGGACGTCGTGCCGCGCGGAAACTCATCGGTCCGAACGCCACGGATCGGCCCCGGCGGCCCCAGCGGCCTCGGCGGCCGACCCCACCACCGCCACCGCCACCGGCCGGATGGCCTGATGAAGCTCAGCGCCGCGGTCGGTGCCACCGGGTCCCGCCGGCTGGGCGTGAGCCGTCCGCGTCCGGTCCCGGGCCTCCGCGAGAACCGATTGGCGGACGCCACCGCGCAGCCGTTCGCCGCGGAGTGGCGGGCCCGGGCCACCAGGCGGGACTCCCTCTTGGGCAGGCCGTTGACGCCATCGACGCCCCCCTGGGCTCGGGCACCCGTAGTTGTTCCAGCCGGTCACGACAAACGTGCGGTCGCGCGGCGCGGCTCACGGCGCGACGCACGCCGCTCATCCCGGGGCGACGGCGCGGCGAACGCAGTCGCGCAGCAGGGCGCGTCGCCGATCGTGTACGTCTTGGGGTTCGGTCGCGGTGGCGGCGTAGACGTTGCTCACCGGCGACCAGGCCATGGACATGGCGATGACCACGGCCATCACGTCGAAGGGGTCGCCCTGTCTGACGCGCCCGGCGGCCTGGGCCTCGGCGATGGCGCGGAGCTTGTGGTCGTCGTAGCGCTCGTGCTCGGCGACGAGGTGCCCGATCGGGCGGCGCTCCAGACGGGCCCAGGTGGCGAGGCGGATGAGGTCGGGGCGGGCGAGGTACTCGTCGTAGAGGCGCACGGCCCAGTCGGCCAGATCCTCGACGTCGATGGGGACGACGTCGGTGATGCGCTCCAGTGAGGCCAAGAAGATCGCGTCGAAGAGTTGTTCCTTGTTGCCGAAGTAGCCGTAGAGCTGGGCCTTGTTGGTGCGGGCGGCGGCGACGATCCGCTCGACGCGGGCCCCGGCGATGCCGTACTGGGCGAATTCCCGCGTGGCGGCGTCGATGATCCGCTGGTATGTCGCGGCCCCGCGAGGGCTCGATGGCTGGTCGGGCACGGCCTCGATGCTAGCAGACAGAACGGTTTGTTTGCGTACCCGGACCGGTCCGCTTAGAGTCAAATAGACCGAACGGTTTGTCTAAGGAGAGCGATGCGCACCACAGCCGGCTGGCAGGCGGACCCGACGACGCGCGCGCTGCGCCGCGCGACCCTCCAACGCCGCGACATGCGCCCGGACGACGTCGCGGTGCGCGTGGAGTACTGCGGCGTCTGCCACAGCGACCTGCACGCCGTGCACGCGCACACCGGCGACACGGACGGGGTGCTGGTGCCGGGGCACGAGTTCACGGGCACGGTGAGCGAGGTCGGCGGCGCGGTCACCGGCTTCGCCCCGGGCGACCGCGTGGCCGTCGGCAACATCGTCGACTCGTGCGGGACGTGCCCCATGTGCCGGGCCGGCCAGGAGAATTTCTGCCGCGACTTCCCGACCCTGACCTACGGTGGACGCGACCGGCAGGACGGGACGACCACCCTGGGCGGCTACTCCCGTGAGTACCTCGTGCGCGAGAAGTTCACCCACCACCTGCCCGCGGGCCTCGACGCGGCCGGAGCGGCCCCCCTGCTCTGCGCCGGCGTCACCGTCTGGGAACCCCTGCGCGCCCTGGGGGTGGGCCCGGGCAGCACGGTCGCCGTGGCCGGACTGGGCGGGCTGGGGCACCTCGCCGTCAAACTGGCCGTCGCGCTCGGCGCCACGACCTCCGTCATCAGCCGCACCCCGGAGAAGGCCGGCGAGGCACACGGCCTCGGCGCGGACGGATTCGTCGTCTCCACCGACGCCCGGCGGATGGAGGCCGTCCGGGACCGGTTCGACGTGGTCATCGACACCATCTCCGCTCCCCACGACCTGGCCCCCTACCTGCGCACGGTCGCCATGGACGGCACCCTCAGCCACCTCGGTCACCTGGGGCCGGTCACCGTGGACACCATCGACCTGCTCATCGGCCGCAAGAAGCTCAGCTCCGCCGGCAGCGGCGGGCTCCCGTCCACCGCCGCCCTGTTGCGCTTCTGCGCCGAGCACGACATCACGGCCGACATCGAACTGCTGCCGTCCTCTCAGGTGAACACGGCACTTGAGCGGCTGGAGCGCAACGACGTCCGCCACCGCTTCGTGCTCGACATGTCCGACCTGGACTGACCGGCCCGAGGCCGCTGGGCGCTCCGCCCCGGGCCGGAGAGAGCCGGAGGGGGATGATGCGCGTGTTTGGGCGGATATTCTGTCCGGGCACCGGTTGTCGGTGCCCTGCCGCCGACTCTTGATGTGCACCGCCTTCAGGTGCGGCTGCTTGCGGTCGGGCGGGCATCCACTGCCCGGTCTTCGGGGCACGAGGTAGTGGGGGCCGCCATGGCCGATGAGTTGCTCGAGTTGACCGTCTCGTACAGCGTGGGGTCGCTGGCGGTCCTGGCCGTGGCAGGGGACGTGGACCTGCACACCTCCCCGCGGCTGCGCGACGCCGCTGCGGAGCTGGTGGAGACGGGCCGGCATCATCTGGTCCTGGACCTGTCGGGGGTGGAGTTCTTCGACTCCTCCGGCATGAGCGTCCTGGTGGGCGTCTGGCGGGTGGCGCAGGCCCGGGGCGGATCGCTGACGCTGGCCGCCGTGCCCGACCGGTTGCAGCGCATGCTCACGCTGACCGGGCTGGCCGCGTACCTGCCCGCCCACCCCAGCATCGCCGCCGCGCTCGCCGCCCACCACACCTGACGCCGCCCGGGGGCAGCCCTACGGCCAGCCCGCTCCCGGTACGGCGACCTCGGTGGCGAGTACCCGGCCGGAGCCCGCCGGGACCAGCTCCGGCAGGTCGTCTCGCCACTCGGCCGCCACCATGTACAGCGTCCTGCCGTCGGGGCCGCCGAGCGCACAGGCGAACCCGCCGCGGTCCAGCGCCACCGTTCGCAGCACACGGCCGCCCTCGGCGACCCGCACGCACCGCTTGTTGGGCACGTCCGCGTACCAGACGGCGTTCTCGGCGTCGAGGCAGATGCCGTCGGGGGTGCCGTCGCCGAGGTCGGCCCACACCCGACGGCGCGACAGTCCGCCGTCGGGGTCGATGCCGAAGGCCGTGAGGCGGTGGCCGTAGGACTCGGCGACGACGAGCGTGGAGTTGTCGGCGGTCACCGCCATGCCGTTGGGGAAGGCGAGTCCGTCCGCCACCCGCCGGACCGAGCCGTCCGGGGTGACCAGGCTGACGAATCCGGGGGCGTACGCCTCGCCGGCCATCATGTCGAAGCCGATGCTGTTGACGTAGGCGTTGCCGCGGCCGTCCACGACGATGTCGTTCCAGCCCGACTTCCCGAGGTCGGCATGGGTCACCAGCGTCCCGTCCGGCTCCCGGCGCAGCAGCAGCCCTTCGGCCGACGAGACGATCAGCAGCCGGTCGTCCGGCGACCAGGCGGTGCACAGCGGAAGCGACTCCACCCGGGCGATGACCTCACCGCGGCCGGCGAGGTCCACGGCGATCACCTCGTGCGCCGACCAGTCGGAGAAGTAGAGCCGGTCGCCGTGCCACCGGGGTGACTCCACCAGACCCCGCCCCCCCAGCACGGTCCGAACCTCGGCCTCCCGCGTCCCGGTCACCCTCACCACATCCTGTTCTCGACGACGTCTGCCCGTACCGACGTACTGACCCGCGGCCGCGCGGAAAGTCATCGCCGCGCCCGCGGGCACTCGGCGGCTCCCGCGGTCGGTCGCCTCGGCGAGACCCGTGGCGGGTGTCGCCGTTCCCGGCGCTGTCCGGCCGGTCGTGCGTGTCCGATTCGTTCAAGATGACGGTGGCGGTGCCCGCTACCGTCGCTGCCATGAACAGCACCGACAGGGAATCCCGCCACCTCAGTGTCTTCATCGACCGCTCCGTCGGCGACGTCTACGCCTACGCGTCGGACCCGGCGAACCTTCCCGCCTGGGCCCACGGTCTTGGCGGCTCGATCGCGCGGATCGACGGTCAGTGGGTCGCCGAGTCCTCCCCCATGGGCCGGGTCGTGGTGGCCTTCGGGCCCCGCAACGAGCTCGGCGTGCTCGACCACGACGTCACGTTGCCCTCCGGGGAGACCGTCTACAACCCGGTCCGGGTGATCGCCCACGACTCGGGGAGCGAGGTGGTGTTCACCCTCCGCCGCCGGCCCGGGATGAACGACGCCGACTTCCGACGCGACGCCGACATGGTCACCGCCGACCTGGCCCGGCTCAAGGAGCTGATGGAGGCCGTCTAGGGCGCGTATCGAAAGTGCATGCGAGGACGGGTGCGGTGTAGTACTCCTGGAGAGCCTCGGGACACGTCTCTTCACTTGGAGTTGTTCGATGGCCGTTCGCCGTGTCGTGCCCAACGTCCAGTCGGAGGCGGTGCAGGAGAGCCGGACGTTCTACGGCCTGCTCGGGTTCGAGGAGGTCATGAATCACGGCTGGATCATGACGCTCGGCTCCCCGTCCAGCCCGGCGGCGCAGGTCAGTTTCATGGCCGGCGACAGGACCGCACCGGTCACGCCCGACATGAGTGTCGAGGTGGACGATGTGGACGCGGCCTACGAGGTCATGCGGGAGAGCGGCGCGGAGATCGTGCATCCCTTGCAGGACGAGGAATGGGGAGTGCGCCGGTTCTTCGTCCGCGACCCCAACGGCCGAGTGGTCAACGTGCTGGGCCACCGCTGAGGCCCATCCCGGCCTTGGGCGAGGGCGCTGGTCACAGCCCTTCGCAACAGCCGTCCCGGCCGGGCCCACTGCGCATCCGTCAGGTCCCCACGCGGCCAGGAAGCGAGGACATCCCACCTCGAGATTCACTTTCGATACGTGCCCTCGCCCGTACCGGGAAGAGGGCGCCGGGCTCAGGGCCTCCGCGGAGCCGTTCGGCTCGCAGGGCCGTGGCCCGCCGAATGACGCGGCGGGCCACGGCCCTGTTCCGTCGTGGGCGTGGCGGCCGTTCGGTGCGGCCCCGTCGCCGGTGTCCCTCCGTCGGGGAAGACATCGAACGCATAGTTGTCGTTTGACAATTGTAGTCGTGGGGCAACAAAGTAGCCGTGTCGGACCGCGCGGGGAGGGAAGGGGAATGTTCCGGTGGACCCGCGCCCCGGCGTGGCGCTTCAGGCGCTCTGGCTGCCGGGGTCCTGGACGTCGTCGTGTATCTGCGTCGTCGCCGCGGCGCAGAAGGCTTCCAGCCCCTCCAGCAGAGCGGTGCGCTTGGCCGCGGGCATCAGGTCCAGGACGGCCCGCAGCTCCCGCTGCCTGCGCGTGCGCAGGTCCGCCAGGAAGGCGCGGCCCCGGCTGCTGAGGCGCAGGCACACCTCGCGCCGGTCGGCGGGGCTCACCACGCGTTCGACGAGGCCGGCGGCCTGGAGCCGGTCGCACAGCCGGCTGGTGGACGGGGGCGTGGAGGCGAGGGAGTCGGCGAGGGTGCGCAGATTGATGCCCTCGTGGTGCTCGAGGGTGAGCAGGACGCGCAACTGGGAGGCGGAGGCCGGCGCGGTCGAGGCCCGGCCCCACAGGACTTCCAGCAGCTCCGCGGCCGTCGAGGTCACCCGCGCGACCTCGTCGGGCGTCGGGCGGCGGTGGATGGAAGTCACGGTCACGCTCTCAAGGTGCTGGGAGGGCCACCAGCGTACTAGGGCCTGTCGTCGAATCCCCGTCCGCCCCGCGGCGACAGGCCTGGAGGCATGCGAGCCGGGCCGGAAGGGCTGAGGCGGGCGAGCCGGTCGGAGAGGGCTTCCGGCGCCCGGCGCGGCTGAATCGAGCGGCGGCGGGCACCAGCGAGGTGACAGTGTCCGGCGAGAGATTGGTGAGTTCGTCACGTGAAGAGATTTGTGGCCGCCGAACGTGCTCTGCGGACGGCGGCGCCCCACGAGTTGCTCGACGCTGTCCGCGGTGTACTGATCGAGCAGTACGCGGCGGAGTCCGTCGAGCTCTTCATGGCCGACTACGGCCTGAGCGTGCTCCAGCCGGTGTCGGTGCTGCCGCACACCCTGGAGCCGGTCTCGGTGCACGACAGCCCGGCCGGCCGGGCCTTCGGGGCCCAGGCGCCGTTCGTGCAGGCCGAGCGGGACGGTTCGGTGCGTGTGCACCTTCCGGTCACCGTGCGCGGCGACCGGCTGGGCGTGCTTTCGGTGGCCCTGCGGGACGAGGAGCAGGCGCACCGCGATCTGGACGAGCTGGCGCAGATCGCGGACGTGCTCGCCCACGAGGTGATCGTCGCCGAGCGGGACACCGACCTCTACCTCCAGGCACGCCGCAGGGACCGGCTCACCCTGGCCGCCGAGATGCAGTGGCAACTGCTGCCCGGCCGCTCCTGCAAGCGCCCGGAGTACGAGCTGGGCGCGCAACTGGAGCCCGCCTACGCGATCTTCGGTGACAACTTCGACTGGTCGGCGACCGCCGACCACCTGATGCTGTACGTCTCCAACGGCATGGGCGAGGGCATAGAGGCCTCCCTGCTGACGAACCTGGCCCTCAACGCCCTGCGCAACGCGCGCCGGGCCGGCATCCCCATCGCCGACCAGGCCGCCCTGGCCGACCAGGCCGTCTACGCCCACTACCGCGGCCGCTGCTACCTGTCGGTCCTGATGCTGGACTTCGAACTGGCCACGGGACGGGCCTGGGTGGTGGACGCCGGGTCGCCGCAACTGCTGCGGCTGCGCGGCGGAACCGTGGAACGGATCTCCTTCGACGCCCAGTTGCCGCTGGGCATGTTCGAGGAGACCGACTACGTGGCGCAGCAGTTCCAGGTGGAGCCCGGGGACCGGCTGGTCTTCGTCAGCGACGGCGTCCACGCGGTCGCCTCCCCCGGGGGCGAGGCGTACGGGGAGGCCGCCCTGGCCCGGGCCATCACCGCCACCCGCCTGCTGCCCGCCGCCGAGGTCCCGCGCGCCCTCCTGCGGGAGCTGACCGGCCACCGCGGCCGGCCGGCGCCGGACGACGACGCCCTGGTGGTCTGCCTGGACTGGCGCGGACGCTGACCTGCGGTGACGGCCGCGCGGCGGTCCGGGAACGACGAGCGTGTGTTGTTGGCACCACGCCCCGGGGCTACTGTTGCCATAGGGCAACGATCGTCCCGGGCGGGCCGGTGGTCCTGCGCAGAAGGGTATCGATGCGGGTGTTGGACCAGGATGCGGCGCGGCGGGTGGGGGTCTTCCTCCAGCGGCGCCGGGAGCAGATCGCCCAGCGCTGGGCCGACGCCACACTGTTCCGCACGGTTTTCACCGTCTCCCGGGACGAGGCGGTGGAGGCCTGCAAGGCCGTGGTGGACGCCCTGGCCGAGGTGGCGGCGTCCGGGCAACCGGAGGCCGTGTCGGCGCCCGGTTTCACCGCCGTGCGCGAGCAACTGGGGCGCACGGCCGCCTCCCGCGCGCACATCGGCACGAGCCCGGCGCAGATCGCCGACGAGGTCGCCGCGCTGCGCGCGCCCACCGCCGACCTGCTGCGCGGTGAGTTCCCGGATCCGGCCGACCCGCTGGCCCAGGAGAGCCTGCTGGCGCTGACCGTGCTGATGGGCACCCTGCGCCTGGTGGTCATGGAGACGGCGCTCGACGCGGGCGAGGAGCTCATCGAGCGCCAGCGCCAGCAGTTGCTCGAAGTGGCCACCCCGGTGATCAGGCTGTGGGAGGGCGTCGTCGCGGTGCCGCTGATCGGCACGCTGGACAGCGCCCGCAGCCAGGTGGTCATGGAGAGCCTGCTGGACGCCGTGGTCGAACAGCGCGCCCGCTACGCCATCCTGGACATCACGGGTGTGCCCACGGTCGACTCGCTGGTGGCCCAGCATCTGATGAAGACGGTGGCCGCCGCCCGGCTGATGGGCGCCGAGTGCGTCGTCTCCGGTATCCGGCCCGCGATCGCGCAGACCATCGTGCACCTGGGCATCGACCTGGGGACGGTGCTCACCCGGGCCACCCTCGCCGATGCCCTGGCGTACGCGCTCGCCCAGCAGGGGATCCGCGTCTCCCCGCGCGCGGACGCCATGGCGAGCCGCCCGTGAGCAGCCCCTCCGCCGGTCATGTGGTCCCGGTCCTGCCCCTGGGGGACGCCCTGCTGGTGACGTTGCAGGGCGAGCTGCACGACGGCATGGCCGAGCAGCTCCAGGAGGACGTCGCCCGGGCCGTCGCGCGCGGCGGAGTGACCGGCCTGGTGATCGACATCTCCGGTGTGGACACCGTGGACTCGTTCCTGGGCCGCGTCCTGGCCGAGATCGCCGCCGGCGCCCGGCTGATGGCGGCCCGCACGGTCCTGGCCGGGATGCGCCCCGCGGTGGCGATCACGCTGGTCGAGCTGGGGCTCACCCTGCCCGGTCTGGACACGGCCCTCGATGTCGCGCGGGCGCTGGACGTGCTCGGCCGGCCCGCGCCGACGGCCGATCACGGGCGGGACGGGAGGACGTGATGGCGGCCTCCCGGCCCGCCGCGAAGGTCAGCGTGCCCATCGGCTCGGACGCGGATCTGGCCTGGGTGCGGCAGCGGGTGCGACAGGCCGCGGCCGAGCTCGGATTCGGCCTGGTGCAGCAGACGAAACTGGTGACGGCGGCCAGTGAACTGGCCCGCAACACCCTGGTCCACGGCGGAGGTGGGCACGTGGAGATCGCTCCCGTGGAGAGGGGGGCCACCCGTGGACTGCGGCTCACCTTCACCGACACGGGCCCCGGCATCCGCGACCTGGATCTGGCGATGACCGACGGCTACACCACGGGCGACGGGCTCGGCCTGGGACTGAGCGGGGCCAAGCGGCTGGTGCACGAGTTCGCCGTGGACACCGCGCCGGGCCGCGGCACGACCGTCACCGCCGTCGCCTGGGTGCTCGCCGTCCCCGCGTCCCGCCGGGGGCCGGAATGAGCCGGGTGTGGGACGTGCCGGTGCACGACTCCACGCGGGTGCGGGACGTCCGGGTGGCGGCCGAGGAGGCGAGCGCCCGGGTCGGTCTCGGCCCGCGGCGCACGGCCGCGGCGGCCCTGGTGGCGACCGAGTTGGCCACCAACCTGCTCAAGCACGCGGGCGGCGGCCGCATGGTGATCGGCCTCGTCGAGGAGCCGCCCGCGAGCGGCGGCGCCCGCCGGGCGGCGGTGCAGCTCTGCTCCCTCGACCACGGCCCCGGCATCCCCGATGTCGCGGTGGCCATGCGCGACGGCTACACCACCACGGGCTCCTCCCTCGGCGCGGGGCTGGGTAGCTGCGCGCGCACATCCAACGCGTTCGACCTGCACAGCGTGCGCGGACGGGGAACCGTCGCCACGGCCCGCATCGAGCGGGAACGGGCCCCGCGGCAGGCGCAGCTCCCGCCGGGTCCCCGGGTGGGGGGCGTCAACGTGCCGCTCGACCGGGCCCGGCACTCCGGCGACGCCTTCGGCTGGACGCGCTCCGGTCCGCGCCTGACCCTGATGCTCGCCGACGGTCTGGGGCACGGCGCCGGGGCCGCGGCGGCGTCCACCGCCGCCGTCGAGGAGCTGCACCGGGCCGCGCACCTGCCGCCCGCCGACATCCTGCGCCGCCTGAACACCGCGCTGCGCCCCACCCGCGGCGCCGCCGTCACCGTGGCGCAACTGGACACGGACGCCGGGGTGCTGCACTGCGCCGGGGTCGGCAACGTCGCCGCCCGCGCGCTCACCGCCGGCACCTGGCGGCCCGTGGTCTGCCGGCCCGGCATCGTCGGCGCGCACTTCCCGGCCACCGTGCGCGTGGAGCAGGTGCCGTGGGGGGCGGACAGCCTGCTCGTCCTGCACAGCGACGGGCTGCCGAGCCGCTGGTCGCCACCGCGGGACGAGCACCTGCTCGCCCGGGACCCGGCGGTGGTGGCCGCGGTCATCCTGCGGGACGCCAGCAGCCCCGCCCGCCCCGTACGCGACGACACCAGCGTGGCCGTACTCGCCCCCGACCGCCGGACCCCTGCGCATGCCCATCCCTGACGTCTGGAAGATCGCTTCGACGGCCGACGCCGCCCGGGTCCGCGCCCGGCTGGCCCGGCTCACGGCCGAGGCCGGCGTCCCCGCGCTCGACCGGGCGCGTTTCCTGGCCGCGCTGACCGAGCGGCTCACGCGGTGTCTCGGCCGGGGCGGGGCGGAGGTGTCCGTCACCGTCGAGCAGCCCACCGCGGACGCCGGCGGGCACCTGCACATCGCCCTGCGCCCGGCCGGCCGTCCGGCCGGCACGGCGTGGTGGCGGTCCACGCTGGTGTGCCCCGCTCCCGTCCGCCTGCCGCGGGCGGGCCTGGCGGGGACCAGCGGCGCGGAGTTGGCCGAGGCCCTGTTGGCCGCCGACGAGGACACCGCGTCGGTCCTGGCGGCGCTCACCGAGAAGGAGGCGCTGCTGCGCCTCCACCGCGAGGAGCTGCACCAGACCAACCAGGGCGTGCTGGCGCTGCACGCCGAGCTGGAAGCCGCCGCCGCGGTGCAGCGCGAACTGCTCGACGCGGAACGTGCCGCGCGGGCCGAGGCCGAGAACGCGCGGCGGCTGCTCACCTTCCTGGCCGACGCGAGCGCCGCCGTGTCCGCCTCCCTCGACCAGGACGACATCGCCCGGGGCCTGACCGGGCTGCTCGTCCCCGAATACGCCGACCACGTCGACGTCTGGCTCTTCGACGACGACCGGGCGTCCGGCAACGGCGGGCGCCCGGCCGCCGCGGTGACCGCGGCCCGCACCGGGCGCCCCCAGCACGCGGCCGCGCACCCCGGCGGCCTGCCCGGCGTCGACGACCTCCCGCCGTCCGTGCTGGCCCCGGACCGCCCGCTGCTGTGCATCCCGCTGATCGCGCACCAACTGCTGGGCGTCCTCACGCTGACCGCGCCCGGTTCCCGCTTCGAGCCCGACACCTGCGTGATGCTGATCGAACTGGCCCGGCACGCGGCCGGCGCCCTGCACAACGCCCGCCGCTACGAACAGCACCGGTCGGTCGCCGAGGCCCTGCAACGCGCCCAGCTCACCGACCTGCCCACCACCGAGGGCGTGCACCTGGCCGCGCAGTACCTGCCGGCCACCCGCGGCCTGAACATCGGCGGGGACTGGTACGACGCCTTCGTCCAGCCCGACGGCAGCCTGCTCGCCGTCATAGGGGACGTCACCGGGCACGGGCTGCACGCGGCCGTGGTGATGGGCCAGTTGCGCACCGCGCTGCGCGCCTACGCCGTGGAGGACGACAGCCCCGCCCGCATCCTGACGCGGCTGCACCGCCTGCTCCGCCACCAGCAGCCCGATCTGTACGCGACCGCCGCCATCGCCCGCCTGACGCCCGGCGACCCCACCCTCGTCTGGGCCGCCGCAGGGCACCCGCCCGCCGTGGTCCGGGCCCCCGACGGCACGGTGCGGGTCCTGGACACCAAACCGGGCGTCATGCTGGGGGTGCCGATCCCCTACGAGTACCAGGACCACGCCCTGGACCTGCGGCCCGGCTCCACCCTGGCCCTGTACACCGACGGCCTGGTCGAGCGGCGGTCCGAGGGGATCACCCCGGGCATCGACCGCCTCGCCCGGGCCCTCGCCGCGTTGACCGCGGTGGACCTGGAGGACCTGGACTCCTCCGCGGAGTCCCTGCTCAAGGGGCTCCTGCACGACTCCGAGCGCGACGACGACGTGTGCGTCCTGCTGTGCCGCACCGGCCCCGAGTCCCCGTCCCCTCCCGCGGACCGCGGACCCGGGGAGCACGGCCCCAGGTCGAGCCCGGTCATCGCCTGACCGCCGCGGACACCCGGCGCCTCGGGCCCGCAGGTCACCGCGGGGTGCCGCTCCCGCCCGTCCAGTGCGGCGGCGCGCCCCCGCTCGCGAGGAAGGCCCGCAGACCGCGCCGCAGCGCCGCCAGCTCGGCCGGGTCCATCGCCGCCAGGGCGACGGCGAGGGCCTGCGTCCGCCGTGCGGCCACGTCCCCCAGCACCCGCCGTCCGTGCGCGGTGAGGCTCAGCCGCACCTCCCGGCGCCGGTGCGGGTGCAGCCCGCGCTCCAGCAGTCCCGCCGCCTCCAGCCGGTCGCACAGCCGGCTGGCGGTGGGCAGCCCTATGTCCAGGCGCTCCGCCAGAGCGGTCAGGTTCAGCTCCGGCGCCGCCTCCAGCGTCCGCAGGGCCCGCAACTGATGCAGGGACAGCCGCATGGCCGCCTCCTGCGCCGCCAGCGACCACAGGTCCGTCAGGCTCTCCACGGCGCCGGCGATCTCGCGCGCCACGGCCTCCGGGCTGTCGCGCGGCCGCTCCGCCTGCTCATCGCCGAGGCCGCCGTGGTGGGTCACGAGCGCATCACTTTCCGTAAACTCCGCGTACCGGTACCGCCCTCATCCCAACGCTGTACCCGAACACCCGGAAGGCAAGCCGCCCACGGCGGGGCAGCCTCCCGGCCCGCGGCCCGGTTCGCGGATCCGGGAGTCGTCGGGGTGCGGCGGTGGACTGCTCGTCAGCGGGGCCAGTCCGGGGCGGGGTCCTCGGGGAGCAGGGGGCGGATGGCGCCCAGCGCGGCGCCGACGCACACGTCGCGCAGTTCGGTGCGGGTGCAGGTCTCGTTGGTGAGCCAGTCGAGGCAGAGCACCTGCACGAACACCAGCCAGCTCTTCAGGACGCCCGACACGGCGTCCCGGGTGCCGTCCTCGGCGAGCGGGAGCACGCCGAGCAGCCCCTCGCGCAGGGCGTCGAGTTCCTCGGCGATGATCGTCTGGACCAGGGGGTCGCCGGCCAGGACCCGGTTCGCCGCCAGGACCGTGTTGCGGTTCTCCGCGAAGTACTCGATATGGGCGTCCAAGCCCTCGGTGAGCTGCTCGATCAGGGTGTCGGCGGGGTCGAGCCGGGTCTTGGCGAGCAGTTGGTCGGCCACCTGCTGGTAGAGGGCGGCGAACAGGTCCCGCTTGCTGGGGAAGTGCCGGTAGAGCAGCGCGCGGGAGACTCCGGCGCGTTCGGCGACGTCCTCCATCAGCACCTCGTCGTACGGGTGCGCGGCGAAGAGCCGTGCGGCGACGGCGAGGAGCTGGGCGCGGCGTTCTGCGGGGCTGAGTCGCTGACGGGGAGACACGGGACGCCATTTTACTTGACACATGTCTACTATCCGACCGTAGTGTGGTGTACACGTGTCTACCAGTGGTGAGGGGGCGGGCGGACCGTGGTCAGAGTCAAGGTGCTCCGAGGTCTCGTACTGGCGATGGGGTACGCCTGCGTGGCGATCGGGCTGTTGCACGTGCTGCTGGGGAACGCCGCGGTCCCGGGCGCGGGATCGGCCGGCCCGACGGTCGACAGCCTCGGCCGCTTCTTCGGCGCGGTCTTCGCCGGGTACGGCCTGGCCTGGCTCTGGGCGGCCCGGCAGTCGCCGATCCCGGCGACGGTGGTCCGCTGGCTGACCGGGGTGTTCCTGCTGGGTGCGGTCGGGCGGCTGCTGTCGCTCGCCGTGCACGGGTGGCCGCACCCGTTCCAGGTGGCGCTGACCGTCGTCGAACTGGCGCTGCCGCCGGTGCTCTTCGCGCTCGCGGACGCCGGGGAGAGGGCGCTCCGCCCGGTCCCCGCGGGCAAGCCGTGACCCGGCGCCGCGGGCGACCGCGCCGCGGCGTCAAGCGCGGCGCCCTTCCGCCACGCGCTCAGGCGTCGCCCATGACCAGGCCCTCGATGGTGTGCTTCTGCACGATGGGCGCGAGCGAGTCCACCACGGGGCACGCCAGGTGGTCGCGGACGCGTCGCGGCAGCGTCGCCCAGTAGCCGCGGGTGACGGCCATGTCGTGGCGCTCCGCGTTGTCCGCCTCGGGTCCGTCCACGCCGAGGACGACCACCGGGCGGGCCTTGTCCGAGCGGTTGGCGGTGCCGCGGTGGACGGTCAGCGCGCTGCGGGCGGAGATGTCGCCCCGCATCGGGTACTTGCGCACGGCCCGCTCCTGGTAGCGCCCGTACGACGACCGGGGCGGGAACATGCCGTGGGCGAACTCGGGCCCGTCGTCCCACTGCGTGCCGGGGGCGATCTCGAAGGGGCCCATGTCCTCCTCGGTGTCGACCGTGGTGAGGTTGAACGCCAGCGAGGTCAGCCGCCGCTCGCGGCGGGTCTCCTCGGGGCTGGGGAAGTCCCGGTGCCACGGCTGGTCCACGGCGCCGGGGAAGGGGATGTCGAAGCCGAGCTCGACGATGCGGTGGTCGGGGCCCAGCACGGCCTCGCACACGCCGCGCACCCAGGGGTGGTCGACGAGGCCGACGAAGTCGGTGATCTGCTCGGGGTGGATCTCGGCGTACCACCGGTCGGGGCCGCGGCCGACCGCGCCGCCCTCCCGGCCGCGCGCCTCCTCGAAGGCGGCCATCACCTCCCGGCCGAGCCGGTCGATCCACTCCGTGGTGAACGCGCCCCGGCGCGCGGTGATGCCGTCGCGGTGGAGCGCCTCGACGTCCGCCGTCACGTCCGGGGCCGCTCCGTCGCATGCCGCGCGCCTGGCCATCTCCTGCCTCCTGTGGTGTCGGGAACGCCTCCCGGGCATGCTGCAATCGATGCATGCAACGTTGCAAGAGGGTGGACGCCACTGTCTCGGGCCGACCTGGTCGTGCGAGGATGCCGCGCGTGGGAAGCAGGTTGAAGGACGTGGCCGCGCGCGCGGGCGTCTCCGTGCGCACCGTCTCCAACGTGGTCAACGGATCCGCACCGGTCGCCGAGAGCACCCGGCGCCGGGTGCAGGAGGCCCTGGACGAGCTCGGCTACCGGCCCAACCTCGCCGCCCGCAGCCTGCGCGCCGGCCGCACCGGCATCGTCGGCCTGCTCATCCCGGAGATCCACTCACCGTACTTCGGTGAGCTGGCCGGCCTCCTCGTGGACGCGGCGCAGCGGCGCTCCTGGACCGTCCTGATCGACCAGACCCGCGGCAGCGCCGACGGCGAACGCCGGCTGCTCCAGGGCACCGGCGGCCGCGTGGTGGACGGCCTCATCATCAGCCCCTGGGCGCTCGCCCCCGCCGAACTGCGGCGGTACGCGGGGAGCACGCCCATGGTGCTGCTCGGCGAACGCGACCCCGACCACGTCGCGGACCACGTCGCCGTCGACAACGTCCGCGCCGCCGAGGAGGCCACCGCCCACCTGCTGGCGCTCGGCCGGCGCCGCATCGCGGCCCTGGGGCTCCAGCCGCACCTGCGCAACGGCACCGCCGAACTGCGCAGGCGCGGCTACCACCGCGCGCTGCGCAACGCCGGTCTGGAACCCGACCCCGCGCTCGAGGTGGCGGTGCCGACGCTGCACCGCGCCGCGGGCGTCGACGCCATGGCCGAACTCCTCGACCGCCCCGGGCCCGCGCCCGACGCCGTCTTCGCCTTCAGCGACGAACTCGCCCTCGGCGCCCTGCACCTGGCCCGCACCCGCGGCCTGCGCGTTCCCGAGGACCTCGCGGTGGTCGGCTTCGACGACATCGAGGACGGCCGCTACGCGGCGCCGACGCTCACCACCGTCAGCCCCGACAAGGCGCAGATCGCCGAGCAGGCGCTGCTGTGCCTGTCCGACCGCGTCGCCGGCCCGCGCAGCGCGGTGCCGCCGCGATCCGTGGTCGTGCCCCACCGCCTGGTGTGCCGCGGCACCACCGCGGGCGCCGCCTGAACGGGCGCGGGGCGCGCCCCACCCCGGGACCGGGCCGGGCTGTGCCGTGACCGGCCGCGGGTCCGGGCGGGATTTCGCTTGACCCGGACCGGGGGCGGCGCTGCACTGTGGCGGGACGCCACCAGTCGTGGCGCCGGTATCCCGGGGAGGCGGCGGCAGCACATGGAGATACGTCCCACGACCGACCAGGACCTCGACGTCTTCGTCGACACGCTCCACGCCGCGTTCGGGCGCTTCCCGGAAAACCCGGCCGAGGGCGGCGGGGTCTGGTGGGCGGCGCTCGAGATGGACCGCAACCTGCTCGCCGTGACGGCGGACGGGCGGCCCGTCGGCACCGCCGGCGCCTACTCCTTCGAGCTCACCCTGCCCGGGGGGATCCCCGTCCCGGCGGCCGGGGTGACCGCCGTCGGCGTCCTGCCCTCGCACCGGCGCCGGGGCGTGCTCAGCGCGATGATGCGGCACCAGCTCGCCGAGCTGCGGGCCCGCGGGGAGTTCCTCTCCGTGCTGCTGGCCTCCGAGGCCCTGATCTACCGCAGGTTCGGCTACGGGCCGGCGACCTACACGCGGCGGCTGACGGTGCGGCGCCACCAGGCCGCCTTCGCCCTCCCCCGGGCGCGCGGAACGGCCGACGCCGCGGCGGCGGGCCCGGACGCCGGCTCGGTCGAGCTGCTGCGGCGCGCCGAGTGCGGCGAGACCCTGGAGGACGTCTACGACCGGTACCGCCGCGCGCAGCCCGGCGCGCTGTCCCGGCCGCACCGCTGGTGGACCTCCGGCGCCGGGCAGGCCCCCGTCTCCCCCGCGCCGCGCTACGTCGCCGTCCACCGCGCCGCCGACGGCGTCCCGGACGGGTACGCCAGCTACTCGGTCGGCGAGCCCGCCACCTTGACGGTCGACGAGACCGTGGCCGCCGACGACGCGGTCTTCGCGGCCCTGGCCCGGTTCGTGCTCGGACACGACCTGGTCACCCAGGTCGTGTTCCGGCACTTCCCGCCCGAGCACCCGCTGCGCTGGCAGCTCGCGGACTTCCGCGCCGGTCAGGTCAGCGACGACACCGACTGGCTGTGGGTGCGGCTGCTGGACGTGCCGCGCGCGCTGACCGCGCGCGACTGGTTCACGGACGGTGAGCTCGTCCTCGACGTCGAGGACCCGTTCCTCGGCGAGCACGGCCGCCACCTGCTGACCGTCCGGGACGGCAGGGCCGACTGCGCCCCGACGGACCGGGAGCCCGACCTGTCCCTGGACGTGAGCGACCTGGGCTCGGTGTACCTGGGCGGCACCGCCCCGAGCACGCTCGTGCGCGCCGGGCACATACGGGCCCACCGCCCGGGCGCGGCGGCCCTGGCCGACGCCCTCTTCCGCGCCGAGCGCGCCCCGCACTGCCTGCACTGGTTCTGACCCGACGGCGGGCCGGGCGGGCGCGGTCCCACTGGGACGAGGCGACGAGAGGGAGGAGGGGGACGAGGGGGACGAGGAGCACTGGGCGAGGGCCGCCGAGCGGACACCCCCATGGGCGCGGGTGGCGACTGTGTGTCATTCTCTGGCCCACGCTAGCGAGGGCTTTCGGCCGTCCCCGGCCGTGGCGCTCCACGAGGGACAGGGGAACGTCATGAGGTGGGGGTTGGTCGCCGTTCTGGTGGCCGGAGCCGCGGTGCTTTCGGCGTGCGGGTCGTCGGACGCGGCGGGGCCGTCCGCGAAGGCGAAGGGCGGCCGGCAGGACGGCGGCGCCGCCTCCGGGGAGGACGTCCACGTCACCTACCAGGTGAGCTCCAGCGGGGCCGGCGGCACGGTGGACATCACCTTCACCGACGACAGCGCGGCGGGCCACCAGACCCAGCAGACCCCGGTCGGGTCCCCGTGGATGATGACGGTGACGGTTCCCGCGGGCAGCACGGTCACGCTCACCGCGACCGCGGTCCCCTCTCCCGGCGACCCGGGCGACCCCCTCTCCGGGGCGCTGCCGCCGCGGCTCGACTGCTCCATCATCATGCCGGGCCAGAAGGAGGGCACCGGCGCGGGAGACGGCGTCTGCAACGCGGTGCTGATGCCCCGCTGACCGGTTCTCGTCCGCTCCCTCCCTTTCCCGCCGGGCGCCCTCCCGGGCCGGGGGTGCCGGTCCGGTTCCCGACGTGAGCGTCTGCCCTCGCCCCCCGGGACAAGACAGCCCCGCCGCCTGTAGCACGGCTGGGAACTGTCGGGCGGAGGACGGCTGTCCGGTGTCCGGTCACATTCCTCCGCCGCGATCCGTCAGGACGGTGACAGCAAAGAGCAAGCCCCTGGGAGGCGGCTATGGAAACGCGTTCGATCACGGCGGAGGTCCCGATGGTTCCGCGGATGTCCGAGGACCCCGCGGAGCTCGTCCCCGAACTGGCCGAGGTGTCGGCGGCGCTGTTCAAGGTCACCGGGAACGGTTCGGTGCCCCGCTCCACGATCAGCCTGGTGCAGCTCCGTGCCGGTCAGATCGTCGGCAGCACCTATCTGACCGTTCTGCACACGGGTTTCCTGCGCAGGGCCGGGGAGACGGAGGAGCGGATCACGTCGGTGGCGTCCTGGAAGGACTCGCCGTACTTCACCGGCGCCGAGCGGGCCGCGCTGGCACTGGTGGAAGCCGTGCTCCAGCCGTCCGGGGGCGGTGAGCGGGTCACCGACGAGCTGTACGCGCGGGCGGCCGAGCACTACGAGGCCAAGGCGCTCGCCACGCTGATGTTCGTGATCGGCCAGGTGAACTTCTTCATCCCCGTGGCGCTCATCGCCAAGCCGGTGCCCGGCCGGTCGTTCAGCGACCCCTGGAAGTAGCGGCCACCGGGGGAGGCGAGCAGGGCGGCGTAGGCGGAGACCGCGCGCGGACGCCGACGGCCCGGGCGGGCGGCGGGGTTCGGGTGCGGGGTCGGCTACGGGCCCGCGGGGCCGCCGTCGCCTGCTCGGGCGGCGGCGGCCGCGTCCAGCAGAAGCCAGCCGTCGATCTCGACCGCCCGCCGCTGCCCCGGCTGCCACCCGCGGGCCGACGCCGCGTCGAGCAGGGCGCGGACGGCGCCCGGTTCGTGCAGGTTCAGGGAGCTGCCCCGGATGTACCCCACGTCCCCGGAGCCCAGGGGAGCCCCGCCCGGGACGTACCGGCCGGGGGCCTTGGCGAAGACGATGCGCAGCGGGCCGCCGGTGCCGGCGGGCAGGGGGTGCAGGGTCAGGGTCTCCCGGCAGTCCGCGGACCGGCCGCCGTCCGGCGCGCGGTGGCTGTGGCGGAGCGTCCACAGGTACGTACGCCCGTCGGCGACCAGGCGGCGGGGCTTCCTCGGGTGGCGGGGCATGGAACCGAGGGTACGCGCGGCCCGACCGCTGCGGCACGTCCCCGGTGGTGCGCGGTCCACGCGGCGTCAGGTGGCCCCGCCGCCCGGCTCCAGGGCCGCCGTGAAGCGGGCCGCCACCGCGGCCACCGCCGCCCGGAGCTCCGGTCCGCCCTCGACGCGGAACCCGAATGGCATCCTCGCCAGCCACTGCTGCGCGTACATCTCCGGACTGCTCGTACTGCCGACCAGCACGCACCCGTCGCCCGACGCCTCGAGGCGTCCCATGGGGGGCCTGACCCACCGCGCCACCTCGGGCAGGGGGGCGTCGAACACCACGCGGGTGGGGTACTCCCAGCCGGTGCCCAGGTTCTCCTCCAGCGTCGCCACCGGGTCGAGGTCGGCGGGCGGGTCGAACGCGCGGGTCGTCGGCCGGACCGCGCCGATCCGGTCGACCCGGTAGGTGCGGATCGCGTCCGCGCGGTGCGAGCGGCACAGCAGGTACCAGCGCCCGTGGCGGACCACCAGCGCCCAGGGGTCCACCTCTTCCTCCCACTCCTTGCCCGACTCGCTCCGGTACTCCACCCGCACGCTGCGCCGGACCGCGGACGCCGCGACCAGTGCGCTGGTGGTGGCCGGATCAGGCCGGGCCGAGTACGGGTCCGGCGCGGCCGACGCGTGGTCGCGCAGCGCCGCCGCCTGCCGGCCGACGTTCTCCGGCAGCGCTCGGATCACCTTGCTCAGCGCGCTCCCCACGAGCTCGTCGGCGTCGTCGAGCGCCGCCATGACCAGCCCCAGCGCCTCCGGTTCGGTGAAGACCACCGGCGGCAGCCTGGTCCCGCGGCCCAGCCGGTACCCGCCGTACGGGCCCCGGGTGGACTCCACCGGGATGCCCGCCTCCCGGAGGATCCCGATGTACCGGCGCGCGGCCCGCTCCGTGACACCCAGCGACGCGGCGAGCTCGTCGGCCGTCGCGCCGGGTCGGGTCTGGAGGATCTCCATGGTGCGCAGGGCCCGTGCGGTGGGGCTGAGGTCGGTCGGCACACGAGCAGATTAGGCGGCCGCTTCCGGTACCGGAAGCGGATTGTCCGGAACCCGTCGTAGCGTGATCCGTGATCCGCCGCACGGAGCGATCACCGTCCCCGACGCCGTGGTCAATGGCCTGGTCGAAGCTGTCGGGCGAGCGGCGTGCGACGTCCCCGTCGTGGCCGGCGGGCCGCCGGGACGGGACGGAGGAGACGGGCGGAGACGGGACGGGACAGGAGGGGACATGACAGAGGGAGCCGCGTTGTCCGACGAGGTGCTGCCCGCCGGCCGACGGTCCTCGGCGGTCGCCGGCGGGCGGCCTCGCGTCCTGGTCGTCGGCGGCAGGCTCGAGCATGTGCGCAAGGCCCGGGAGCTCGGCCTGGACGTGGTGCACGCCCAGTTCCCGGACGAGTACGACCGCGGCCACTGGCCGTACGTCGATCAGGCGCTGCTGCTCGACTACGGCGCCACCGACCGGCTCCTGCCGCTGGTCCGGGCGTTGCACCAGGCGTACCCGTTCCAGGCGGCCGTGTCGCTGTTCGAACTCGGGCTGCTGCCGGCGGCGCGGATCAACGAGGCGCTCGGCCTCGGCGGCGTGCCGGTCGCCACCGTGGAGCTGCTGCTGGACAAGTGGCGGATGCGCCGGCACCTGGCCGCGTCGGGCATCAGCCCGGTGGCCTGCGCGGTGGGCCGTTCCGCGCGGGAGGTCCGGGAGTTCGTCCGGGCGCACGGGCTCCCGATCGTCGTCAAGCCGATCCGCGAATCGGGCAGCCTGGGGGTCTTTCACGTCCGCGACCGGGCCGACGTGGAGGCCGTCGCCGAGCGGTTCCGCTCCCTCGACGGGCGGGACTGGGCCGCCAAGGACCTGTCCCGCGCCGACTCCTTCGACGAGTTCCTCATGGAGGAGTTCCTGGACGGCCCGGAGATCAGCGTGGAGACCCTGTCCTTCGACGGCCGGCACGTGGTCGTCGCGGTGACCGACAAGGAGTGCGGCGGCCCGGGTTTCGTCGAGATCGGGCACGCGCAGCCCAGCGGTTGCCCGGCCGGGACGCTGCGCGAGGTCACGCGGCTGGTGACGGACTTCCTCGACGCGGTGGGGCTGCGCAGCGGCCCGGGGCACACCGAGGTCAAGCTGACCTCGCGCGGCCCGCGGATCGTGGAGTCGCACAACCGCGTCGGCGGTGACCGGATCAACGACCTCACCGAGATCGTCCACGGCGTGGACATGGAGCGCCACGCGCTGGGCGCCGGGTTCGGCGTGGTGGAGCCGCTGACCGCGTCGCCCGAGCCGCGGGGCGGGGCGGCCGTCCGGTTCCTGACGCCGGAGCCCGGCCGGGTGGTGGAGGTGACCGGCCTCGACGCCGTGCGCGCGGACCCGGCGTTCGTCGACCTGCGGCTGAGGGTGGGGCCTGGCGACGAGGTGCCGCCGCTGGCCTGGAACGAGGACAAGGTCGGTCATGTCATCGCCCGCGGCGCCACCGCCGCCGAGGCGGTCGCCAACGGCAGGCGGCTGGCCGCGGCGATCCACGTGCGCACCGAGCCCGTCGCGTGAGCACCGCGCAGCCGGACATCGACGAGCCGCGGTTCCGCGAGGCGCTGCGCGGCCTGCCCGCCCGGGTGTGGGTCATCAGTCTCGGCGTCCTGGTCAACCGGGTCGGCAACTTCCTGCCCGTGTTCATCGTGCTCTACCTGATCGAGCGCGGCTGCTCCGCTGGCGCCGCCGGGCTCGTGCTGGGCGTGTCCGGGGTGGGCAACGTGCTCGGCAACGCCGTCGGCGGCCACCTCGCCGACCGGGTCGGCCGGCGGTGGACCATCGTGCTGTCCGCCGTGGCCACCTCGGGGCTGACGGCGGCCGTGCCGTTCCTCGGGCCGTTCCCGGCCGTCACCGCGGTGGTCGGTCTCATCGGCGTGACGTCGCAGGTCCACCGGCCGGCCGCGGCCGCGGTGCTGCTCGACTCCGTGGCGACCAACCGGCAGCGGCTCGCCGCCTTCGCGGTGTTCCGGGCCGCGATGAACATCGGCGCCGCCCTGGGCGGCGTCATCGGCGGTGTGCTGGCCGGCACCTCCTACGCGGGGCTCTTCCTGGCCAATGCCGCCGCGTGCCTGCTGTTCGGCGTGGTCGTGGCGGTGCTGCTGCGGGACGCGCCCCGGCCGCGGTCCGACCGGGACGACGCGGACCCGCGGGCGGACCGGGCGGCGGGGTACCGGCAGGCGCTCGCCGACCGCACACTGGTGCGGTTCCTGCTGATGACGGTGGTCGCCGAGTTCGTCTACGTCCAGTCCACCGTCGGCCTGCCCCTGCACGTCGGCGACGCGGGTCTGAGCGCGCGCGACTTCGGTCTCCTCATCGGGCTCAACGGTCTGCTGGTGCTGGTGCTGGAGCTGCCGGTCACCGGCGCGGTCTCCCGGTACCGGCCGGAGTACGTCCTGGCGGTCGGCAACCTGCTGGTGGGCGCCGGTCTCGCGCTGACCGGGCTGACGACGGACATGGTGCTGCTGTCGGCGACGGTGCTGGTGTGGACGCTCGGCGAGATGGCGACCAGCTCTGTGTCCTACGCCTACCTGGGAAGCCTGACCCCGCCGCGGATGGTCGGGCGCTACCAGGGGCTGCACGGCGCCGCGTACACGATCGGCACGGGCGCCGGGCCGCTCGTCGGCGGCGCCGTGTACGCGATCGGCCCCTGGGCGCTGTGGGCCCTGATCGGCGCGGCGGGGCTGCTGTCCGCCCGGCTCTGCCTGCCGCGCCGCCGCGCGGCGTCCACCTGAGCCGTCGTCAGGGCGATCGGAGCTCGGCCCGGTGGCACTCGGTCACATAGGGCATCTCCGTCGGGCGGCGCGCGTCCAGCAGCGAGCGGACCCGCGCCAGCAGTCCCTCCCGTGCCGTGGGCTCCAGAGTGATCACGTAGCTGCGGGAGGCGACCATGTCGACGACCTCTCCAGCGGTCATCGGATGGTTCCAGCGGAACTCCCGCCGCTCAGCGGGGCCGATCCGGCGCGCTCACCGTCTTCACTCGGCGGTCCTCCGGGGGCACCGCGGCCCAGTCGCGCAGGACGCGGTCGAGCTCCGCCACCCAGGGCACCGACACGTCACGGGTGTTCCACACCAGGCCGAGTCGCCCGCCCGGGCGCAGCACCCGGGCGGCTTCCGGGATCGCCCGCTCCGGGTCCACCCAGTGCCACGCCTGCGCGCAGACCAGGGCGTCCACGCTCGAGTCCGGCAGCGGGACCGACTCCCCGGCCCCTGCCAGGACCGGCACATCGGGGAGCACCCGGGAGAACTGCTCGCGCATCCCGGGCGAGGGCTCCACCGCGACGACCTCCCGGCCCGGGGCCCGCAGCGCGCGGGTCAGCTTGCCGGTGCCCGCGCCGAGATCGACCACCCTCCGGGCGTCCTCGGGCACCAGCCAGGCCACCGCCTCCGGGGGGTAGGGCGGGCGGCCGCGCTCGTAGGCGGCCGCCGCCGCTCCGAACGAGGCCGCCTGACGGCGTCTGTCCTGCTCCTCGGGTCTCGTCATGCCCGGCATCCTGCCAGGCGGCCACCGCGGGGAGCGGCCCGGTGCGGCCGTCCGGCCGTCCGCGCGGGCGGGTGTGGCCGTGCGCGCGACGACGGCGGGCGCCGGGCGGCTGCCCCGCGCCCGCCGTCACCCGGCGGGACGCCCTCACCCGCGCGTCACGCGTGGGGGATGACCACCACGGACGTGTCCGTGCCCGTGCGGAGCAGCGAGTCCGCGTTCCCGATCGCGCTCCAGACCTCCAGTCGCACCGTGCCCCCGCGCAGGTCCCCAAGGGTGCCGGTGGCGGACTTCAGGCCGCGGGCCTGGCTGTACTCCTCCCAGCCCGGGACCGGGTCGGTGGCGAAGTAGCCGTAGGTCTCGACCCGGTCGAAGGTGCCGTCGCCGGTGAGGTCGTAGCTGATCCGGGCCTGCTGGCCGAGGCCGACCGCGGTACCGGCGTCCACCGGGAGGCGGAACGTGGTGGCCGCGCCCTGCTTCAGCGTGCCGTTGACGCCCTTGGCCTCGTAGACCAGCGGCCGGTACGGGGTGCCGTCGCGGTTGGTGCCGCCGGCGGAGGGGATGGTGTCGGTGCCGGCCGTGCCGCCGCCGGCCGTGGTGAGAGTGCCGCCGGAGCGGAGCTGGAAGGTGCTGCCGGTGGACGGTCCGGGATCGGTGCCGCCGGTGCCGGTGGCGGTGGCGGTGGACCGTGCGGGGACGGTGAGCGTCCTGCCGTCGGAGAAGGTGACCGTGCGGGCGGTGGAGCCGTGGTTGTGGGCGGCGTAGGTGCGGGTGCCGTTCTTGGCGAAGACGGCGGACGTGGGGATGTCGCCGGTCACCGAGGTGTCCGGGGCGCCCAGCGTGTCCAGGGTGGTGATCCAGTGGTACGTGTGGGCCTTGGACTCGCCCTGCTCGGGGGTGTACCCGGCGTTGCCGGCGTCCCACTTCGCCTTCGCGGCGGCCGGGTCGGCCAGCGACTGGAACTCCCAGAGGATGTCCCGCCATTCGACGGCGGGTCCGCCGTTGTTGCGCTCCATCTCGGCGAGGTTCCGCCGGATCGCGTCCTTGTGCCCGCCGAAGTGCAGGGAGCCGCCGGTCACCGGGAGGACGTTGATGCCGTGGATCTCCTCCGGGTTGGCGGTCCACCACGTGGCGTAGGCGGCGCCGCTGCCCCACACCATGCCGGCCGTGTCGTGCCCGAAGGCGGCGGGGAAGACCTGCTGGTCGGCGTCGAACCAGTACTGGGCGATCGCCTCGCTCTCGGTGGCCAGCAGATAGCTGCCGAGGTCGCGCAGGGTCGTGTCGCCGGTGGCCGAGCCCCACAGCACCAGCGCGGCGCTGAGGTTGGTGGACTCCGACGAGGACTCCTGGTTGTTGCCCGCGGCGAAGCCCTGGTGGCCGGAGGCCCAACTGTGCCCGGCGTAGACGTCGAAGCCGCGCAGGAAGGGATAGGCGGCGTCGGTGCGGCTGGGGTTGGCGACGTCGCGGACCAGGGTCTGGACCATGCCGCCCCAGGCGGAGTCGGCGGCCCAGGCCGGGTCGTACTGGGCGACGATCGCGGCCGCATGGACGTAGTAGCCGTAGTGGAAGTGGTGGTCGTTGAGTTCGGCGTCGCTGCCGTAGGAGGCGGGGTAGCCGATGAGGGTCTTCCAGTCGCGGTCGTAGGAGAACTCGCTCGCTCCGCCCGCGGTGAACCACTCCTGGAGCCGGCCCTTGAGCTGGCCGACGAGCTTGTCGCGGACCGCGGTCTCGCCGATCTGGTCGGCGAGCGGCACCAACTGGGCGAGCTTGCCGAGCGCCTTGCCGGTCCAGTAGGTGTCCACGGCCCCGGAGAACGGGTCGGCGGAGTTCGCGACCTCGTTCAGATGGCCGCGCAGCCGGGCGGTGTCCACGCCGCCGCTCCTGGGCAGCCCGGGCAGGACCGGGGCGGCCTTCTGGCTGGTGGTGAAGGAGGTGCCCTCCCGGACCTTCATCGTGCCGCGGGGCGAGACGTAGGTGTGGGCGGTGAGGGGGTCGGTGGTGTGCAGCCACTGGTGCCGGTAGAGGGCCTGGAGGGTGCCGCGCTCGGTGCCCTCCTTCGCCTCGGTGGTGAGGGTGTAGGTGGCGCGGACCGTGCCGCCCGCGGTGCTCCAGGTCACCTGGGAGCCGGTGACGAAGCTGAACGCGTACTTGCGGTAGGTCGCGAGCGCGTCCGTGGAGGGCAGGACGGCGACGGAGAAGTAGTTCCCGCCGCCGAGGCCGGCGGTGATCGCGGTGCCGGAGACGTTCCAGTCGCTGCCGCTGGGCGCGAAGAGGGCGTAGTGGTGTCCGCCGACGGTGATGCCCAGGACGTTGCCCTGGTCGGAGAAGACGGCGGGCGTGGCCGCGGTGGTGATCTGCGCGTTGCCGCCGGACCCCTGGGCGTACACGAACGGCAGGCCGTGGCCGATGGTGGTGCGCAGGGTGCGGGTGCCGTCGGACCAGTAGGGGGTGACGGTCCAGTCGGACCAGGCGTCGGCCTTGGCGTCGGGCGAGTTCAGCCCGCTCAGGCCGACGGTGAGGTCCCGCTTGTGGGCGTACTCGTACTGGCGGCCGTCACCGACGATGGCGGGGCTGGTGGGGTAGCCGACCTCGAGTCCGCCCGCCACGGCCTGGTAGGTGAGCGGGTGGCCGTACATGGGCGTGGAGTACGGGTTGTCGCCGTAGCGCTGGAACGCCAGGGAGGACCACCAGTCGTTGGTGGGGACGGGCTTGTCCCGGGCGGCGGCGGTGACCTTCGGGGTGACCGGGGCGCCCGTGTTGGTCGTGGGGCCGGTCGTGCCGGCGGGGCGCGTGTCGGAGTGGCTTCCGGCGCCGACGGGGACGGTGGCGGCCGTCGCCGGGGTCGCGGCCGGGCCGAGGCCGACGGCGGCCAGGGCGGCGGCGAGGAGCAGTGCGGCGGCTGGTCGTGGTCGCAGGGCTGGCATGGAGGACACCTCATGTCATCACGACGGACGGGGCCTCAGCAGCGGTGGGCCGCGCACACCGTCAGGCGCGGTGGGGCGCGCGACGGGGCGGGCGGGATGTGGTGGTACCGCTGTGGGGGGAGTTGCGGATTGCAGGTTGAGAGCGCTCTCAAGCGCAGAAAACGTAAGACTCATGAACGCGAGTGTCAATGGATCGCGCAAAGGCGAGAACTAACCAGTGCATAACGGAACTTGACGAGCAATTCCTTTCCACTGACCCTTCGAGACTTGACGGAAGGCTAGGGGCGCGGGCCGGGGCGGGACGGCGGCGGTCCCTCGGCACGGCGGGTCCGAGGGTGCGGCGCGGGCGCGGCCGACGGCGGGGCGGGGGGGCGGCGCCCAGGGTCCGGCGGAGCCCGGTCACCGGCTCGGGGGCACCGCGGTGCGCGCCGACGTGTAACCCATGGGTTACGCTTCTAGTGTGGACGAGCTGAGCGCAGTGGCGGGCGCCGTCGCCGATCCGGTGCGCCGGGAGATCCTGGTGATGCTGCGCGCCGCTCCGTTGACGGCCGGTGAGATCGCCGCCCGGTTCAGCATCAGCCGGCCCGCGGTGAGCCGCCATCTGCGGGTGCTGCGCGAGAGCGGCCTGGTCCGGGACGAGCAGGTCGGACGCCACCGGCGCTACTCGCTGGTGCCCTCCGGGCTGGCCCGCCTCGCGATGTGGCTCGCCCCGTTCGACACCCGGTCCCTCCAGTGGTCGCAGCGTCTGGCGGCACTGGAGACCGAGGTCCACCGCACGCGCCGGGAGCGGAGGCGGGACGAGTCCGCCGACACCCCGCGCGTCACCCGCCGCCCCAGAAAGGACACGGCATGACACCGGTGCCCACCGGACAGCTCGTACCCACCCCGACGGGGTTCGATCTGGTCCTCACCCGCACCTACCGGGCCTCGGCCGCCGATGTGTGGGCCAGCGTCACCGAGCCGGAGCGCACCGCCCGGTGGTTCGGCCCCTGGCGCGGCGAGGCGGCGCCGGGACGCACCGTGGAGGTGCGGTTGGCGTTCGAGGAGTCGGCGCCCTGGTGCCCGCTCCGGATCGAGGTCTGCGAGCCGCCGCGGCGGCTGGCCGTCACGATGGCGGACGAGGCCGGATCGTGGTCACTGGAGCTGCTGCTGGCCGAGCGCGACGGCACCACCGAGCTGCGGCTGGTGCACCACCTCGCCTCCACGGCGCTCCTCGGCGCGACCGGCCCGGGATGGGAGTACTACCTGGACATGCTCACCGCCGCGCGCACGGGCGGGCCCCGGCCCGACTTCGCGGACTACTACCCCGCGCAGCAGGCGTACTTCGATTCCCTGGCCTGAGGCGCCGTCGGCTCCGGTCACCTGTGCACGACGTCGCCGGGCTCGATCCGGCCGGGGCTGACCACCAGCGCGTACACCCCGGCGCACGGTTCCGGGGCGCGCCCCGGCATGGCGGGGACGCGGTGGTGCTCGGAGAGCGTCCGCAGGGCGGCCGGGTCACGCGGCAGGTCGCCGTGCGCGAGGGTCGGCACCGCGCAGCGCGGCGTCGAGGCCACCACGCGCAGGACCAGCTCCGCGCCGACGCGCAGTTCGGTGCCGGTCCACTCCGCCTCCGGGAAGCCGTCGCCGCCGGTGTCGATCACGAGGTTGGGACGGTACCGCTCGGCCTCGCCGACCCCCCTCGGGTTCAGGGCGGCCAGTCGGCGCAGGGTGGAGGTGGTGATCAGATGGACCGGCGCGAAGTCGAAGAAGGTTCCCGGCGGTGAGGCCGAGCCGAACGGCACCACGTCGGCCTGGACGTCGGCGTCCTCGCCCTCCCGCAGCACCTGCTCGGGCCGGGACCGCTCCAGGGTGTTCCGCGCCGGGGGCGTGCCGGTGAGCGTCACGGCCCGGCCCGTGATCCCGGACAGCAGGTCGTCGGCCCCGGCGTCGGTGCTCAGCGCGCTCTCGCCGCCCGGCCCGGTGATGCGCGTCCCGGACGGGCCGTGTTCGGCCCGGCAGGTGAGCAGGGACCGCCACAGCCGGGGGTGCTTGGCGCTGGCCACCCTCCCCGTCTCGCGGTCGAGGACGGCGAGCCGCCGGTCCCCCTCCAGTCCGCGCTCGGTCACGACCGCGGCGGACACCCGCTCGCCGAGCAGCGACTTCACCGGGTAGCGCCACAGGGCGCCGACCGTCCCGACCGCGTTCGTCATGGGGAGGCGTCTCCTCGTGGGTCTCGTCGTTCCGGCCGGCGTGATCACCGCGATCATGCCCCGTGCCGGTGGACGCGGTCCAGGAGGGCGGGTTCCGCCTCCGGCGGCGAGGGGCGCCCGTGGCGGCGTCACCGGCCCGGCCCCCTCAGCCGGTGACGCTCCGGTAGTGGCTGGTCAGCCGTCCCGTGTCGTCCAGGACGTGGAAGACCAGCGCCGGGGGCAGGTCGAGGTGGACGTGGTCCGCGGGATGGGCGTGCCGCTCCCAGGGCAGTTTGAGGGCGGAGACCACACCGGGGGCGACGACCAGGGGCCTGCCGGCGTAGGTGGTCGCCGCCGCGGTGTGGGCGTGGCCGCAGATCAGGGCGGCGATGTTGGGGTGGCGGCGCACCAGGGCGGCGAGCCGGTGCTCCTCGAACTGGCGGATGCTGTCGACGTAGGGGCTGTGGAGCAGGGTCGGCGGGTGGTGGAAGCCGACGAGCACGGGCACGTCGCCCGGTGTCCGGGCGAGGACGTCCTCCAGCCAGAGCAGGGTCTCGTCCTCGATGAACCCCTCGTCCTTCCCCGGTATCGAGGAGTCGCACAGGGCGATGACGCAGCCGGGGGTGCGGAGGACCTGGTTGACGGGAGCCGCCGAGGGGGGCTCCCCGAGCAGGAACCGGCGGAGGGCGCCGCGATCGTCGTGGTTCCCCGGGCAGACCAGCACGGGGTGGCGGGAGGCCAGCAGTTCCCGGGCCCGCTCGTACTCAGCCGGCAGACCGTGGTCGGCGATGTCGCCGGTCACCACGACGGCGTCGAGGTCGCAGGGGAGGGCGTCCAGGTAGTCCATCACCGCTCTCGCGCGGTCGACGCTGCGCTGCCGGCCGTCGATGTGGATGTCGCTGAGGTGGGCTGTCACATGCACGAGTCGTTCCCGTCCTTCCGTGCGGCGGCCCGGGCGCGAGGGGGCGGCCGGGTGCGCGTGCCCGTGATCCCGGGTCGGCGCTCGGACGAACCTATGCGGCAACCGGACTACGGGTAAGATCCGGTTCCATGCCGAAAGGTTGGTCCGGTTCGGGGTTCGACCTCCATCTCGACATCGGCACCGGGGGCGGGCGGCGCTCCGCGTTGGAGGCCGCGCTGCGCGAGGCGATCCGGACGGGGCGCCTGGGTCCGGGGACGCTGCTGCCGTCCACTCGCGGGCTGGCCGAGGAGCTGGGGCTGTCGCGGGGCACCGTGAGCGCGGCCTACGGGCAACTCGCCGAGGAGGGTTACCTGGCCGTCCGCCCCGGCTCCGGCACCCGCGTCGCCGACACCCCAGGCACCGACCCCTCCCCCGCCGTCCCGGCCACGCCCGGGCGGCCGCCCCGTCACGACCTGCGGCCCGGGCTGCCCGACCTGAGCGCGTTCCCCGTCCGGGCCTGGCTCCGCGCGTGCCGCCGCGCGCTGGGGTCCGCGCCGCCGCGGGTCTTCGGCGCCGGGGACCCCCAGGGGCATCCCCGGCTGCGGGCCGCGCTCGCCGACCACCTCGGCCGCACCCGGGGAGTGCTCACCACACCGGACCGGATCGTGATCACGTCGGGCTTCCACCAGTCCATCGCACTGCTCGGCCGGGTGCTCGCGGCGAGCGGCGTCGACGCGGTCGCCATGGAGGACCCGGGACACAACGTCCATCGCCGGGTCGTCCAGCGCGCCGGGCTCGCCACCCCGGCGCTGCCCGTGGACGCGCGGGGGGCACGGGTCGGGTCGCCGCCGCGGGGCGTCGGGGCGTTGGTGGTCACCCCGTCGCACCAGTACCCGACCGGGGTGCCGCTGCACCCCGACCGGCGCCAGGCGCTGTGCGCGTGGGCGCGCGCCACCGGCGGACTGGTCGTGGAGGACGACTACGACGGGGAGTTCCGCTACGACCGCCAGCCCGTCGGGGCTCTCCAGGGCATCGCCCCGGACCGGGTGGTGTACTGCGGCACCGCCTCCAAGACCCTCGGTCCGGCCCTGCGGCTGGCCTGGATGGCCCTGCCCGGCCACCTGGTGGCGCCGGTCGTGCGGGCCAAGGAGGAGACGGACCCGTACACCGAGACGATCGGCCAGGTCGTCCTCGCCGAGCTGATCGGCACGCACGCCTACGAGCGCCACATCCGCGCGGCCCGCCTGCGGTACCGCCGACGCCGGGCACTGCTCGTCGAGCACCTGAAGGCGTTCCCGGGGCTCGTTCCGTGCGGCGTCCCGGCGGGCCTGCACACCCTCGTCACCCTCCCGCCCGGCGGGGTCACCGAGCAGCGGCTGCTGGCCGACTGCGCGGATCGGGGCATCGCGCTGCGAGGCCTGACCGAACTCCACCACCGGCCGACGGACGGCGCACCGGGAGGACTGCTGATCGGTTTCGCGGCGCCCTCGGAGGCCGGGTATCCCAGGGCCTTGGCGGCCCTGTCCTCGGTGCTGGCCGCGGCGACGGGCCAGGCGCCTGGCCGTCTCCCGGACCCGTCCGTGGGATCGTCGCGCTCGTGAACGAGTCCGGGTGATCGATGACGACGGCCCCGCCCGGGTGTCGTCCGGGACGGTGCTGGCGACCCTCCGGGCGAGAATCGACGACGGGCGGCACGGCGAGTAGCCGGACGAGGACACCGTCCTCATCGGTGAGGCGTTCCGGCTCGTCCGACACATCGTCAGCACGGTGTGGTGGTCTGCGGATCGCGCTGGGTGGCCGGTCGCCGTGGCAGCGGTCCGGCCGCTGTCGTCAGCGTCGTGGACCGACGACGACCTGCCCGTGGGCGTCGGCCGCGGCGGCGAGCGCCTCCGGGGAGATCTCGAAGCCGGCGGGGCGGGGCGTGGAGCGGTCGCGCCCGGCCTGGCGGAACATGCCCTCGATGCCGCCGGGTGTAGTGATCATGAGCAGGTCGGCGGTGTCGGAGGTGATGCGGTAGCCGTGCGGAATGTTCCTGGGCAGGTAGACGATGCCGCCCTCGGACAACTCCCGCTCCTCGTCGCCGACCCACACCAGGGCGGTGCCCTTGATCAGCAGGAAGATCTCGTCCTCGCGGGTGTGCAGGTGGAAGGGCGGCGCCTCCCCCTTGACGACGTCGAACCGGCCGACGGTGATCTGGCCGCCGGTCGCGGCTGAGTCCAACAGGATGGCCAGGGTGCTGCCTTCCAGCCACTCGATTCGCTGCTGCTGGTCGGGCTGGGCCAGGTAGGGAATGCTCATCGCGGGTTCCTCGTGTTGTGGGTGGGGTGCCGGAGCCGGGAGCCGTCGGAGGGCGCGCTCGCGCCGTCGTCGGCGGGGTGGCCATCGGGGATCCCCCGACGAGCCGGGGCCACGGTAATTATGTGGCTGACCACATAATGCGCCGGAACATGTGGCCGGTCAAGTAATCCGGGGCCGCCGTCCTCGGTGGCGGGTGACCCAACCCCGGCCCCCCGCGGCGGTGCGGGGGGCCGGGGTGCCGGTCCCGCGGCCGTGTCCGGGGTGCCGGACGCGGCCGCGGGACCGGTCGGGGCTAGGCCGAGGGCTCGATCCAGATGTTCCGGTAGCGCACCTTGCTGCCGTGGTCCTGGAGGCGGATCGCGCCGGTCGCCGCCGTCTCCGGGGCGCCGCCCCCGGTCGGTCCTTCGATGGCGACGCCGTCGTGGACGACCGTGCCGTTCCACCTCACCGTGACGCGGGCGTTCTCGGTCTTGTTCCCCTCGCCGTCGAAGCGGGCCGCGCGGAAGGTGATCTCGTAGGCCTGCCAGGTCTCGGGCGCCGTGGCGGCGTTGACGTCGGGAGCCTTCCTGTCGTAGATCGACGCGGCCTCGTTGGGAGCCGGCGAGGTGTCGCCGTACGAGTCGAGGATCTGGATCTCGTAGCGGTCCTGGAGGTACACGCCGCTGTTGGCGCGGTCCTGGCCGGTGACCTCCGGCGGCAGGTTCGGCAGCCAGAACTCGACGTGCAGCGTGAAGTCGCGGAAGCCCTGCTTGGTGCGCAGGTCGCCGCAGCAGACCTCCATCGCGTCGCCGTCCGCGGACGGCCACTGGGCGCTGCGCCCGTCGGTGTGCTGCCAGTTCGCCAGGGTGTCCGCCCCGTCGAACAGGGTGACGCGGCTGCCGGTGCGGTGGACGGTGACGAGGTCGAGGTTGACATGGCCGGTGTCACCGCTGTCGACCCGGTAGGCGATCGTGTTCTGCCCCCGGCGCAGGGGCAGCGCCTCGGTGTGGGTGGCCCAGGTGTCCCAGTTCCCGGTGCTCGGCAGGCCGGTCTGCTTCACCTTGCGGCCGTTGACGTACACGCTCACCGTCTTGGTGCCGGTGAACGGGTCCGGGCCGTTGGAGTACCGCAGTCCGACGTCGTGGGTGCCCGCCCTGGCGGTCTCCACGGTGAACGTGGTGGTGGCGCCCGCGGTCCCGTAGCGGTCGACGAAGCCGCCGCCCGAGTAGCCCGGGTGGTTGGTGTTGACGTGGGCTCCGCCGGTCAGCGCGGCTTCCTCCGCCTCGTAGTGGGTGGCGGGCGGCTGCTTGCCCGGGAGGGAGTTCAGCGTGTACCACGCCTCGGTGCTCCACAGCGACTCGCCGTTCGCCGCGGCGAACGGGCGGGGCGAGCGCACATGGACGACCCGGTTGGGCTTCAGGCCGTCGACGGCGAGCAGGACCTTCCTGCCGTCGCCGGACAGCGTGGCCGACCGCACCTTCAGGCTCTCCTGGCCGATCTTGGGGCCGCCGTAGTCGGCGGTCGCGGCGTAGTGCCACTGCTGGACCCGGTAGCGCTCGGCCAGTTCCCGCGCCGTCTCCTCGGAGAGCGGCTGGGTGTACTCGAGCTCGAAGCCTCCGGGCTTGGCGCGCATCGCCAGGATGTCGAAGGCGTTCCTGCCGTTGGGTGTCAGCTTCTGGAGGCCGTGGGTCAGCTTGCCCTCCTGGCCCCAGTTGCCGCCCGCGCCCAGGCCCCCGGCGTAGATCGCCCCGTCCGGGCCGACGCTGATGCGGTTGACCCCGGCCTCCAGGCCCTGGGTGAGCCGGAAGACCGCGCCCTGGTACTGGCCGTCCACCTTCTCCAGGTAGGCGCGCTGTATCCCCCCGTAGGTCACGTCGCCGAACAGCATCTGCCCGGCGAAGGGGCCCTTCTTCAGCAGCACCGGGTTGCTGGGCGAGTTCGCGATCTCGTTCTGCGGCAGCCACAGGACCGGCTTGGTCACCGGGTTGGCGTCGAAGGGGCCGCTGGGGTTGGTGTAGTGGTTGAAGAAACGATTCTGCTCGATCTGGACCAGCTTCGAGGAGGGCAGCCAGCCGCCCTGGTTGTCGGTGACGAAGATGTCGCCCTCCGGGCCCCACCCGATCCCGTTGGGGGTGCGCAGGCCGCCCGCCACGTAGGAGACCTTGCCGGTCCTCCTGTCGACCTTGATCGTGGTGCCGCGGTTCGGCGCGGGCTGGGGGTCGGTGGTCGCGCCGCCCAGGTTGATGGCCACCGACAGGTTGAGGTAGAAGAACCCGTCCCGGTAGAGCAGCCCGAAGGCGAACTCGTGGAAGTTGCCCCCGTAGGGCCAGGTCGCGACCGTCCGGTACCGGTCGGTGACGCCGTCGCGGTCGCGGTCCTGGAGCTCGGTCAGCTCGTGCTTCTGGGAGACGTACAGCTTCCCGTCGACGTACTTGATGCCCATCGGCTCCTTCAGGCCGTCGGCCACCTTCTTGACCGTCACCCGGTCCGGGCCGGTCCGGCCGGTGACGCCGCCGAGCAGGTAGACCTCGCCCGCCGTGTTGTCGGTGCCGCCCCAGGTGGCCACGGCCAGGCGCCCGTCGGGCAGCCAGTCCATCGCCGAGACCTGCGGCTCGAAGCCGCCGGGCCGCAGGTCCGTGAGGTCGTAGCCCGGGTGCACCGCGTTCAGGGGCAGGCCGTCGCCCGGGGACTCGTCGACGCCCTCGCACTCCTTGCGGCCCGGCGCCGTGACGCGGACGACGTCGGCGTCGGTGCTGAGCACGGAGTTCGGCACCACGTCGAACCCGGAGGCGCCCGGGGGCTGCCAGGCGAGCGTGAGCTGCTGCCCGCCGGTGCGCTCGAAGTGGTCGATGCGGAGGGAGTGGTGACCCGCCGTGAGGTTGACCGTGCCGTCCTTCGGGGACTCCGGGCCGTGCAGGCCGTCGTGGTCTATGACAACGTTGCCGTCTATGGCGAGACGTGACCCGTCGTCGCTGGTCAGGCGGAAGGTGTACGCGCCGTCCTCGGGAACGTCGAGGTTGGCGATCACCTGGGACACGAAGTGGTCGCCGAAGCCGCCGAAGTCGTCGGCCGAGGAGAAGTCGACCACGGGCATGAGCTTGTCCGCGTTGGGGGTCTGCCCGGGCTTGAGCACGCATATCTCGTCCAGCGGCACCTGCACGTCGAACACCCGCAGCGTGACGCCGGGCTCCTGCGGCGGTAGCGCGCGCCCGTCCCGCTCCTGCGCGAAGGCGGGGGACGAGAGCCCACCGGCGAGCAGGCAGGCGACGAAGAGCCCGGTCAGGCGTCTGCGGAAGCGGTGGTGCGGTCGTTGTTGCATTCTTCCTCCTGGCACTTCCCGCACCGGGAGAACGCGTCGGCGCCGGGCGGGATCCCTTGCCCTGAGGCGAACCGTTCGGCCCGGATACGGAGGTCTGACACGGTCAGGTACATGGCGCGCAACGGTGGACCGGCCCGGTTGGCGGGGCCCTGACGGGCCGCCAACGTTCCGACGCAACGAAACGATAGGGACTTCTTCCGAGATGGTCCATACTTTGTCGCCAGCCAGCGAAAGTTCTTCGACTCCGGGTCCTGGCCCCCGTTCGGACTCCGGTGCAGGCTCCGGTTCGGCTCCGGGTGACCGTGTGGACAGGGCCGGTTTCGAGCCGCGTACGGGGGGTCGCTTTCCAGCCGCTCGGAGCGGCGGACACGCCATCAGGCCGGATCGTGAGACCGGCAGGGCGGAGGAGGAGCCGGTGCGATCGTTCGTCCACCCGGGCCGCGGAACGGGCGGTGGCGAACGCGGAGCGGAGCGGAGGCGCCTACGGCAGCGACGGCGGCCGGGAGCTGCGGCCGGAGGTGGAGCCGTACATCCGGCTCAGGGAGAAACCGCCCGCGCCGCCGGTCTCGCGGCAGGCGCGCGGCCACGCGCAACGGAGCCGGCGACCGGCGCGCCGACCCGCTGCCGGACGGCAGGATCGCCGTCGGGCTGAAGGCCGAGGCTGCCGAGGCGTTCGGCCGATCCGAGGCGTTCGGCCGGTCCGAGGCGTTCGGCCGATCCGGGGCGGGCGAGCGCGCCGTCCGGGGCCTGGGGGCCTTCTAGGTGACGGAGACGGGCTGACTCTCCGTCTTCTGGGAGCCGACCGGCTGAGCCCGCCCTCGCCGCGACCGCCGCCGGAGGCTCCGTTCAGGGCCGGGGGTTGGTCCGCCGCCAGGCGGGGCGCGCCTCGGTGCCGCGGCGGCCCGCCACCGAGGCGCACCTGGGGCAGACGCGCTGCACGCGGTCGGCGCGGCCTCCCGAATCGGGGAGGACGTCGGCCCAGGTCACGTGGTGGAAGCGGGCGAGCTGGGAGCGGCTGAGGGCGAGCCCGCACACGGTCTGGTTCATCCCGGGCTCCCAGGCGTGCACCTCACCCGCGGGCAGACGCACGCCGTCCTCGTCGTCCACCCACTGGCCGGACGCCGCCACGGCATGGGTTCTGCGTTTCGGCACGTCTCCCGGGTGCCCCCGCCGGAGCGCTTCACGCACACCCGCGGCCCGGGCCGGCGCCGGGCGATGACGCACGGTGGTGACGCCACCCCGGCGGCGTGTCGAGGCTGACAAATCCAGTGGCGGAAACGGGCCGCCGCGGATCACCATGCAACGCATGACCGACGGACCCGCGCGATGGACCCAGGCCACCGTCTACCCCGACATGTGGGCCGACCCGGCCGACGACCCCCGCGACAACGAGAGCACCCCGGAGGGTGAGCTCGCGACACTGCTGGACTACCTGGCGAACTACCGCATCACCCTGCGGATGAAGTGCGAGGGCCTGACCCCGGAGCAACTGGCCCGGCGGTCGGTTCCGCCGTCGACGATGTCGCTGCTCGGCCTGCTGCGGCACCTCGCCGAGGTGGAGCGCGACTGGCACAACTGGATCACCGAGGGCGAGCCGCTGCCGAGGCTGTACGGCGAGAAGGACGCGGACTTCGACGGAGCCGTCGCCGAACAGGCCGTGGTGGATGCCGCGTACGCCGATCTGGAGCGCGAGCAGGCAGCGACCGACGCCGCGGCTGGCCGGGCACCCGGACCTGGGGGAGCGGGTGGGCAGGGAGCAGGTCACGGTCCGGGAGCTGATGGTGCACCGGATCGAGGAGTACGCCCGGCACTGCGGGCACGCCGACCTGTTGCGGGAGTGCGTGGACGGAAGGGTGGGCCAGTGACGCCGCTCGGTCTCCCCGCGCCCACCCCGCCTCCGCCCGGGTGGCTGCGCCGAAGCGGGCAACGTTTGTATGTTCACCCCCGTGGATGAACAGCCGAAACCTCACCTCGATCGCCGGGCCGACGGCTCGAACCCGGCCCCCGGCGGCGGCAGGCCGTCTCAGGACATGTGCACCTGCTTCGACCAGTGCGCTCCGCGGTCACCCGCGCCCGTGGGCTTCCACCCGGAGCGGCAGGATGTCTCAGCCCCCGGCTGGCGGCGCCTGCTGGCGCTCATCGAGGAAGCGGCCGCCGACGGCAGGGAGGAGTTCCGCCCCCTCGCCGAGCTCAGCCCCGACGAGCGACGGCAGATCGTCACGCTGCCCCAGAGCATCGCGAAGCTGACCGCGGTCAGGCGCCTCGTCCTGTACGGCAGCAACCTCGTCCGCGTCCCTCCCCAGATCGGCGCCATGAGCAGCCTGGAGGAGTTCACCCCCTACACCTCCTACCGGCTGCACTGGTTCCCCTACGAGATCACCAGGTGCCCGAGGCTGACCAGGAGCACCGTCAGCACGCGCGCGCTGTACGGCAACTACAAGCTGCGCCCGCCCTTCCCCCGCCTTCAGCCCGCCGGCTCCGGCCAGGGGCGCGGTTTCGATCCCGCCGACGCGGATCCGGGCACCTGGGGTGCAACGGCGATCCGCTCGTGCAGCGTCTGCGACCGGCGGATCGAACCGGGCCGGCTCCACCAGGCGTGGATCTCCCTGCGCGTCGCCACCGACGTCCTTCCCCTGCTGGTCAACGCATGCTCCGCCCAGTGCTTGTCGGCGCTGCCCCCGGGAGCCGAGCACCACATCCGCACGCCCCATCAAGGCGGTCACGTCGCCCAGCCCGCCGCCGACCATCTGTGACGGCTCCCCCGCCGCGGCCCGCCGTGTGCGCACGGGGTGCCCTCTGCGTCGCCCGAGCGGTTCCGGAGGCGAAGGGCGGCGGTACCGGATCGGTGCCGATCCCGACGTGCGTCGACGCGGGCGGGAGGGTGCGGCCGCCCGGGGCGATGGGTACCGGACCGGGTGGTGTGCTGGGCGGGGACGGTTCGGTGGGGGCCGAACCGTCGCGGCCGTAGCGTCGGCTCATGACGAATCACAGGCATGTGTTCGACCAGTACACGGATGTGCGGGAGGCCCTGGCCGACCCGGCGCTCGTCCCGGAGCCCGCGGCGGGCGGCGGGGCGGTCGGGGCGAGTGTCGCGTGGCTGCGGGCCACCGTGGCCCGCTTCAGTGCCGGGGAGCCGCACCGGCGGCGGCGGGCCCTGGTGGAGGCGGAGCTGGCCCGGCTGGAGCCCGCCGCGCTGCGGGAGGCGGTGGCGGAGGGGCCGGAGGAGGAGGTCCGGGTGCGGGTGGTGCGTACCCTGGCCGAGGCCATGGGGATGCCGGAGCCCGGGGCGGTCGCGGCGGCGGTGACCGTGGTGGCCGAGGCGTACTTCGGGGGTGCGCCGGCGTCCGCGACCGCAGCCGCGGACGAGGCGGTGGCGTGGCTGGTGACGCGGCTGGCGCCGGAGCGGGCGGACGAAGCCGGTCTCGAGGCCGCCGCCAACCGCGTCGGGCTGCTGGTGCAGGCGTGTGCGGCGACGGCCGCGCTGGTGGAGGCCGCCGCCGACGGCGACGCCCCACTGGCCCGGGTGCTGCGCCAGACCCCGCCGGTGCCGGCCATGCGCCGGGTCGCCGTACGCGCCACCCGGGTCGCCGGGCGGGAGATCGCCGAGGGCGACGCGGTGCTGCTGGATCTCGCCACCGCCAACCGCGCGCACCCCGTGCCCCTCACCTTCGGCGCGCCGCCGCGGGTCTGCCCCGGCCGGGCGCACGCCCTCGCCCTGGCCGAGGGCCTGCTCCGGCGCCCGCTGACCGCCTTCGCCCGCCTGCACCACCGGGCCGCCCCGCTGCTGCTGCCCAACGCCTGGGACCACGCCTCGGCGGCCGCCCTGGCGGCGCGGGGGTTCCCGGCGATCGGCACCACCAGCCTGGGCGTGGCCGCGGCGGCCGGCCTGCCGGACGGCGCGGCCGCGACCGCGGGGGCGACCCTGGCGCTGGCCCGGCGGCTCGGGCAGGGCTCCTTCCTGTTCACCGTCGACGCCGAGGGGGGCTTCAGCGACGACCCGCGGGAGGTCGCCGAGCTGGCCCGGAAGCTGCACGACGCGGGTGCCGCGGGCATCAACCTGGAGGACGGCCGTCCGGACGGCACCCTGGCCCCTGTCGAGCTGCACGCCGCAAAGATCGCCGCCGTCAAGGCCGCCGCGCCCACGCTGTTCGTCAACGCCCGCACCGACACCCACTGGCTCGGATGCCAGGAGGACGGGACCGCGGCCCGCCTCGCCGTCTACGAGCAGGCCGGCGCGGACGGGGTGTTCGTGCCGGGGCTGTCGGATCCGGACGGGATCGCCGCCCTGACGGCGACCCTCGTGGTCCCGCTGAACATCCTGTACACGCCGACCGGCCCCACCGTCGCCGAGCTGGCCGCGCTGGGCGTGCGCAGGGTCAGCCTCGGCTCGCTGCTCTACCGCAGGGCCCTGGCGGCGGCCGTGACCGCCGCGACCGCCATCCGGGACGGCCTGCCGACCGACCTGGCGTCCCCCTCCTACGCGGAGGTGGACGCGCTGGCGGCGGCGCCGCGGTGACGCCCCGGCCCGCCGGAAAAGCCATGGCGGTCCCCGCGGCCGGGCCGCCATCCTGACCGCATGCTGATCAGGGAAGCGAACACCGGCGACTGGCCCGCCGTCTGGCCCTTCTTCCACCGGATCGTGGCCGCCGGTGAGACCTTCACCTACCCGGTGGACCTCGGCGAGGAGCAGGGCCGCGACTGGTGGCTGCTGCCGCCCCCGAACCGCACGGTCGTCGCCGTGGACGACGCCGGAACGGTCCTCGGCACGGCGAAGATGAACAACAACCACATGGGCAACGGCTCGCACATCGCCAGCGCCAGCTACATGGTGGACCCCGCGCACTCCGGACGGGGCGTGGGCCGGGCGCTGTGCCGGTACACGTTGCGGTGGGCACGCGCGGCCGGCTTCCGGGCGATGCAGTTCAACGCGGTCGTCGAGACGAACGTCCGAGCGGTGGCGCTGTACCGGTCCCTCGGCTTCGAGGTGCTGGGCACGCTGCCGGAGGGCTTCCGGCATCCGGCGGAGGGCTATGTGGGGCTGCACATCATGCACCGCAGGCTCTGAGCCGCGCGGGCGACCCGGCGCACGTCCACGACAGGGTCACCGTCCCGACCGATTCCGATCGTCGCAAGGACGTGTTCCGCCTTTGTCGGTCATTTCCCTCCAAGGCACACATAAAGCCACCGAGTGGTGGATTGTGGTAATCGCCTTTGAAAGAAGCACTTGTCCCGTCAGGGGGGAAAGTCATGCCTTCACCCGGAAACCTCGCCGTAGCCGTCGTCACGACGGTGGCGATCGCCGGCGGCTTCACCGTCTCCGCGACCGCCGCGACCACCGCCCCGGAGTCCGCCGTCGGCCCGCAGGGCATCGCCCCGGCGTGCGTGACACGCGACGTGGTCAAGCAGGAGAAGAAGGTGACCATCAAGAACAACTGCGGCAAGACCATGCACGTGAAGCTGGTCATCGACAACGGCCCCGACGGCCAGTGCTGGACCTACCGCCACGGCGAGTCCCGGCTGTGGAAGTGGAAGACCGGCTCGTACGACAAGGTCGTCACCTGCTGAGGCCGACGGCGCGGCACCACGTCCGGACCCCGGCGCCGGCCGCCCGGGGTCCGGAGCCCCCGGCTCGGTCGCTCGACCTTGACCGCGCCGGACATGGAGGCGTTCCCTGTACTGCGTGATCGACCGGGGAGGCTGTGATCACAGCGATCGGGCCCGGCGGGACACCCCGGGCCGATCGTGACCCACGGCTACAGGAGTGATCATGAGCGACACCGGGAGCAGCGCCTACGAGGGGTTCACGGCCGAGGAGCGGGCCGCGATGAAGGAGCACGCCCAGGAGCGGAAGAAGGCGGCGCGCCGCGGCTCGCGCGCGGACAAGGCGGCGGAGGCGGAGCGCGACGTGCTCGCGAAGATCGCCGAGATGCCGGACGCGGACCGGGTCATGGCCGAGCGCGTCCATGCCGTCGTCACCGCCAGCGCGCCGGAGCTCGCGCCGAAGCTCTGGTACGGGATGCCCGCCTACGCGCTGGACGGCAAGGTCGTCTGCTTCTTCCAGAGTGCCGCGAAGTTCAAGGCGCGCTACGCGACGCTCGGGTTCAACGACCCGGCGAAGCTGGACGAGGGCACGATGTGGCCGACCGCCTTCGCCCTGACCGAGGTCACCGACAAGGTGGAGGCGCGGATCGCCGCCCTGGTGAAGCAGGCAGTGGGCTGACGGCGCCCGCCCGCCGACGGGGCGGGCGCCGGTGACCCGGTCACCGCCCACGGGGCCCGGGCAGCTCGCCGGTCAGGACGCGGCGGCCCACCTCGCGGCGCTTGCGGGCGACAGGGTCGTGCAGGGTGTGCGTGCGGACGTTGCGCCAGCGCGGTCCAGCCCCTCCGCGGAGACGGTGGCGCGGGCACCGGCTCGGCCAGCGCCTCGGCGTCGCCGGCGATCAGGTGCGCGGCGCCCATCGGGCGGCCGCCCGGGCCGCGGACGCGGTGCCGCGGCCCGGGGTGTTCCTCACGACGGGGTCCCGGGCTCGCTCAGGTGGCGAACTGGAACCAGTTGAGGTTGACGAAGTCGCCGGTGCCGCCGCTGGTGAAGGTGACGTACACGGTGTGCCTGCCGGTCGCGGTGCCGGTGAGGGCGGTCGTCCTGGTGGTCCAGTTCTGCCAGCCGCCGGTCGAGGTGACCGGGACGGTGGCGATGACGGGCCCGGTGGCGCTGTCCAGCCGGTACTGCACCGTGCCGCCGGTGGCCGAGGCGGAGGCGAGGCGGGTGGCCACGGAGGCGGCTCCGGTGGTTCCGAAGTCGAGGTTCCCGTAGGCCAGCCAGTCGCCGGGGGCGATGTACCCGACGTTCTGCCCGCCGCCGGTGTCGGTGGTGGTCTCGGTCTGGGTGCCGGACTGGGCGGTGAACTGCTCCGCCTGGGTGACCTCGTAGGCGCTGCGGTCCTGTGCGGCGCCGTAGGTGAGGCCGAAGCCGAGGGGGAACAGGGGCGTCTTGCCGTCGCCCTGGTTGATGGGCTGCTGGCCGGCGGACTGCATCCAGGTCATGGGCAGCTTGCCGGTCGGCGCCCAGTCGCCGAAGAGGACGTCGGAGACGCCGTTGCCCTCGGTGCCGGGCAGCCAGGCGGCGACCAGGGCCCTCCAGTCGGGCAGTTGCGCCGCGATGTCGAGCGGACGGCCGGAGACGAGCACGACGACCACGGGCACGCCGGAGGCCTTGAGGTTGTTGAGGGTGGCGATGTCGGTGGCGTCCAGGCCCAGGGAGCCGGGCCGGTCCCCGGCGCCCTCGGCGTAGGGGGTCTCGCCGATCACCGCGACGGCCACGTCGTACGAGCCGTCGATGCCGGAGCCGCTCGCGTTGTAGGTGACCGAGCTGCCCGAGCCCACGCTGTTGCGGATGCCCTGGAGGATGGTCGTGCCCGGGGTGGTGGCGCCGCTGCCGCCCTGCCAGGAGATGGTCCAGCCGCCGGACTGAAGGCCGATGTTGTCGGCGCTCTTCCCGGCCACGAAGATCTTGTTGTTGTTCTTCGCCAGCGGCAGGACGTTCCCGGAGTTCTTCAGCAGCACCTGGGACTCGCGCACGGCCTGGCGGGCGAGCGCCCGGTGCTCGGCGGAGCCCACGGTCGAGGTCCAGTTGCGGTCGGTCAGCGGCTTCTCGAACAGGCCGAGCTCGAACTTCTTGGTGAGGATGCGCCGGTTGGCGTCGTCGATCCGCGACATCGGCACCCGGCCGGCGTCCACCTCGCCGCGCAGCGTGGTGAGGAACCTCCGCCACTCGGTGGGCACCATCACCATGTCGATGCCGGCGTTGACGGCCTGCCGGACCTCGGCGGCGGTGAAGCCGGACTGCCCGTCGATCTGGTCGATGCCGTTCCAGTCGGACACCACCAGGCCGTCGAAGCCCAGCTCCCCCTTGAGCAGGTCGGTGATCAGGTACTTGTGGCCGTGGGCCTTGACCCCGTTCCAACTGCTGTACGAGATCATGACGGAGCCGACGTCGCGGCGGACGGCCTCCCGGAAGGGCGGGAGGTGGACGGCGCGCAGCTCGGACTCGCTCAGCTCGGTGTTGCCCTGGTCGACGCCGCCGGTGGTGCCGCCGTCGCCGATGTAGTGCTTGGCGGTGGCCATGACCGAGCCGGGCGCGTTCAGTGCGGTGCCCTGCATGCCGTTGATGACGGTGCTCATGGAGGTGGGCAGTTCGGGCACCTCGCCGAAGGACTCGTAGGTGCGGCCCCACCGGTCGTTGCGGGCCACGCACAGGCAGGGGGCGAAGTTCCAGTCGACGCCGGTGCCCGAGACCTCCTCGGCGGTGGCCCGGCCGATCCGCTGCACCAGGTCGGGGTTGCGGGTGGCGCCCAGCCCTATGTTGTGCGGGAAGATCGTCGCGCCGCGGACGTTGTTGTGGCCGTGCACCGCGTCGACGCCGTAGACGAGCGGGATGCGCAGGCGGCCGGCGAGCGCGGCGTTCTGGAAGCCGTCGTACATGTCCGCCCAGGCGGTGGGGGTGTTGGGCGTGGGCGCGGAGCCGCCGCCGGACAGCAGGGAGCCGAGCTTGTGGTTGGTGACGTCGGCGTTGGTGACGGACCCCCGCTCGGCCTGCGTCATCTGGCCGATCTTCTCGTCCACGGTCATCCGGGAGAGCAGGTCGTCGACGCGGGTCGCCACCGGCAGGGACGGGTCGAGGTACGGCTCCCCGGCCGCCTGGGCCGACTGGGCTTGCAGGCCGGTCAGCAGGGTGGCGGTCGCGGCGAGGAGCACCGCCGCGGTCCGCGGGATCCTGAGCAAGGCTGATGGCACTGGGACTCTCCTGACATGTTCGTGGGGGAACGGTGTTCTCGGAGGGTTGTGCCGCCCGGGAGGCTGGCGAGGAGACGGCGTGCGCTGCTCAGTGACGGGGATCGGCCCTGGTCACCCATGGCCTCTCGGTGCGGGTGCCCGCGCCTTCACAACCTGAACGCTCGGTGGGGGGCGAGCCCGGCGGCTGCCGGGGAGGCGCTCCGGGTCGGGAAGGCGGGAGGAGAACGGCACAAGCGGGGTGCTGCGGCTCAACTGGCTTATCTCAAGCCGCGATTAAACGGGCGCGGCATTCCCGCGTCAATAAGGTGCGTTCATATTCCTTACCCGGAGCCGCCGCGCTCCAGCCCCGGCCCGACAAGACTTGAGGACCGCGGCGGCTCCACTGGCGTTCACCCGGCACTGGCCGCGGCCGTCCTCGTGCCACTTTCCGCCGGCCTCGGCCTCGCCCCCCGCCGGCTCCCGGCCGCTACGGACGCAGTTCCAGGGAGATGTGCGGGGACAGCGCCCGGAGGAAGTCCGGCGCGTCGAAGATCTCGCCGGCGGAGGCGACGCCGACCGCCTTGGTCTGCCCCGCCAGGATGCGGTGCACCGCTTCCACCGCGAGCGGCGCGGTGACGGCGTAGATGTCCTGGCCCGTCGCCACGGCGCGCCGCTCGGAGCCGCCGGAGCGCACGACGACGTCGACGAGGAAGGTCTGCGCGGACCGCCCGCTGTCGTCGACCGGGGCCGGCGTCGGCGTGTCCGGGGCCGACACGTCCTTGGCCGCCTCGACCGTCATGTAGGTGCGCACCTCGGGAATGGGCAGGTGGCTGGGGATGGTGACGACATCGGCCATCGTGAACTCCCCGATGACGGCCCGGGTGCCCATCGGGTCGGGAAAGGGCCACTGGAGGGTGGGCAGGTCGTCGGTGTGGTACTCCAGCCGCCCGTTGGTGTAGCGGACCCGCTGCCCGTTCCGCCGCCCCTGGACGACCTTGCTCGCCACCCGGGTCCCGGCGGTGGGGTGCCAACTGCTCAGCCCGTACGCGATGTGCGCCTCGTCGGCCGACGTCCAGTCGCCCATCGCAGCGGTGGCCAGCAGGTCGCCGAGGGCGCCGTAGAAGGCCATCGCGGGGACGATCACCGCTCCCTCGGCGCGGGCGCGGTCGGCGAACTGCGTGAAGGTGTCCACGTTGGCCTCGATCTCGGCCGCCACATCCACATACGGGATCCTGGCCCGCAGCGCCGCCTCGATCACGGGGGCCGCGGTCGTGGAGAAGGGACCGGCGCAGTTGATCACAGCGGAGGCGCCGGCCAGTGCGCGGTCGAGCGAGGCCGGGTCGTCGACCGACGCCGGACGGGCGTCCAGCCCGGACTCGGCGGCGAGCGCCGCCAGCTTGCCGGCGTCGCGGCCGGCGAGGACCGGGACGAACCCGCGCTCCAGCAGGTGCGCCACCACGAACCGCCCGGTGTGCCCGTACGCGCCGAACACCGCCACCGTGTGCCCCGTTGCCATGACTTCTCCCGCTGCTCGAAACGATCTGACGGGTACATCCTGTCGAGCTCGGGCACCCCGCCGTGAGTGTCTGGAACGCCATGCCGCGTACAATTACGGACATGGGTACTGTCGCGCTGGCCGTCACCGAGGGCATGCTGCACTTCGAGCTGTCCGTGGCGTACGAGGTGTTCGGCTCCGCACCGGCGGCGGTGCCCGGCCCCTGGTACGACGTCGCCGTCTGCGGGTCGGACGCCGTGCGGATCGGCCGGTTCGCGCTGGAGCCCGACGCCGGGCTCGACCGGCTCCGGCACGCCGACACGGTGATCGTCCCCGGCTGGGCCGACGTGGACCGGGACCCGCCCGCCGACCTGGTCGGCGCGGTGCGCGCGGCCCACGAGGCGGGCGCGCGCGTGGCCTCCCTGTGCACCGGCGCGTTCGTGCTGGCCGCCGCGGGCCTGCTGGACGGGAAGCGCGCCACCACGCACTGGGCGCACACCGACGCCCTGGCCGCCCGCTACCCCGAGGTGGAGGTGGACCCGGACGTGCTCTACGTGGACAACGGCAGCGTCTTCACCTCCGCCGGCAAGGCCGCCGCGCTGGACCTGTGCCTGCACCTGGTCCGCCTCGACCACGGCTCCTCGACGGCCAACGTCGTCGCCCGCCGCCTGGTCGTGCCACCGCACCGGGCCGGCGGCCAGGCCCAGTTCGTCGCCACCCCGATGCCCGCCCGGGACGACCACCCGCTCGCCGCGCTGCTCCCCTGGGCGATCGAACGCCTCGACCACCCGCTGACCGTGGAGGACCTGGCCCGCCGGGCGCGGATGAGCTCACGCAACCTGGGCCGCCACTTCAGGGCGGCGACCGGCACCACCCCGCTGCAATGGCTGCTCACCCAGCGGATCCGCCGCGCCCAGGAGCTGCTGGAGACCACCGACGACAGCGTCGACGCCATAGCGACCGCCACCGGCATGGGCACCGCCACGACGCTGCGCCGGCACTTCAACCGCACGGTCGGCGTCCCCCCGGACACCTACCGCCGCACCTTCCGCGCACGAACCCGCACCGGCCCCGACGACGGCGGGCGGCACCGTCGCCCCTGAGCCGGCGCCCACGGCGCCGGCGGGCGGGCAGCGGTCGCGCCCGCGCCGCCCGCCTCGCCGGACCCTCCGTTCGGCCTCCGCCGGCGGTCCCGGTCAGGGCTCGCGGGGCCGGACCGTCCGGGCGAGCAGGGGCGGGGCGGGATCGGGGTGGACGACGGCGAGACTGCGGGTGGGGCGGGTGAGGGCCACGTACAGGTCGTTCAGGCCGCGTGGCGAGTCGTCCGTGATTCCTCGCGGGTCGGCGATCACCACGGAGTCGAACTCCAGCCCCTTGGCCTGGCGTGCGGTGAGCACCACGACCGGCCGCTCCAGGTCCGGGTCGGCGCCGAAGGACGCCAGGGGAAGCCGGGAGCGGACGGCCGCGCCGAGTTCGGCGAGGCGCGGGGCGGGGACGATGACGGCCAGTGTTCCGCCGTCCCCGTCGGCCGCGAGGCGCTCCGCCTCGGCGGCGGCGATGTCGGCGAGGCGTGCGGGCAGGGCGGTTCCGGTGGTGGCCAGGCGCCACGGGTGTTCGCCGGTGCCGCGTACCGCGCGGGGCGGCTCGAGCTCGGGGTCGATCGCGGCCAGGACGTCGTCCGTGGCGGCCATGACCTCCCTGGGGGTGCGGTAGTTGACGGTCAGCCGCTCCAGCCGCCAGCGGTCGCCGACATGCGGGGCCAGGGCGTCGGCCCAGGAGGTGGTCCCGGCTTCCTCGCCGGTCTGCGCAACATCCCCGACCACGGTCATCGACCGGCCGGGGCAGCGGCGCACGAGCATGCGCCAGGCCATGGCCGACAGCTCCTGCGCCTCGTCCACGATCACGTGCCCGAAGGCCCAGGTGCGGTCGGCGGCGGCGCGCTCGGCGACGGTGCGGGTGTCCTCCGGCACGTGGCGTTCGGCCAGTTGCTCGGCGTTCAGCAGGTCGGCGGCGGTCAGCCGCTCGGGGCCGTCGTCGTCCTCGGCGGCGCGCGAGGCGCGGGCGATGTCCAGGATGCCCTGGGCGTAGGCGACCTGCTCGGCGTGCTCGCGAGCGGCCCGGGCGCGCTCGGCGCGGTCGTCGTGCCCCAGCAGCTCGGCCGCCTCGTCCAGCAGCGGCACGTCGGCGGGGCTCCAGCCGCCGCCCGCGGGGCGGTGCAGCAGGGCGCGCTCGGCCGGGGAGAGCCCGGGGGCGGCGGAGGCGACGCGGGCCGGGTCGGCGTACAGCTCGGTCAGCAGTCGCTGCGGGGTGAGGTGGGGCCACAGGTCGTCGAGGACGGCGCGCACCGCCGGGTCCCGGGGCAGGGCGCGGCGCCAGTACGCCTCCTCGGCCTCGGCCTCGGCGAGGACGTCCTGCCGTCCGGCCGCGGCCGGGCCGTGGGCGTCCTCGCCGAAGAGGCCGGCCAGGTCGGTCGCCACCGCCCGGTCCAGCGCCTCGGTGTCCACGACGGCGGCGAGCTCCTCGTCGATCCGGTCGGTGAGGTCGCGGGTCAGGCCGGCCATCCGAGCGGCGAGGTGGGCGATGACGGCCTGCCGGAAGAGCGGCCGGGCCCGGTTGTGCGGCAGTCGGCTGCCTCGGGCCCGCTCCGCCGCGCGGTGGCAGAACCCGGGATCCAGCCGTATCACGTCATCGGCGATCTCGACGGGCACCGGCTCGGTGACGGCGGCTTGGCGGTCCCGCACGGCCGCGGCGAGCACCTCGGCCATCCCGGCCCGGCCCTTGACCTCGGCGGCGGCCGGCGGCTCGGCGCGGGTGGCGGTCACTCCGGGGAACAGCTTGCCGACCGTGGCCAGCAGCACGTTCGTCTCGCCGAGGCCCGGCAGGACCTGCCCGATGTAGGACAGGAAGGTGGCGTTGGGTCCGACGACCAGAACCCCGCGCTCGGCGAGCCTCGGATGGGTGTAGAGCAGGTAGGCGGCACGGTGCAGCGCGACGGCGGTCTTGCCGGTCCCGGGGCCGCCCTGGACGACCAGGACACCGGAGTGCGGGGCGCGGATGATCCGGTCCTGCTCGGCCTGGAGGGTGGCGACGATGTCCCGCATGCGTCCGGTGCGTGCCGCGTCCAGCGCGCTGATCAGCGCCGCCTCCCCGGTGACGGCGAGCGCGTCCGGGCCGCCGCGGGCCGCGCGGTCCAGCAGTTCGTCGTCGAGCCGGACCACCCGGCGGCCCCTGGTGTGGATGTGGCGCCGCCGGCGCACACCCTGCGGCGCCGCGGCCGTCGCGGTGTAGAACGGGCGGGCGGCGGATGCCCGCCAGTCGAGGAGCAGCGGGTCGTCTCCCGGCGACGGCGCCGGCAGCCCGATGCGGCCGATGTGGAGACGCGCGCCGTCGCGCAGGTCCAGGCGCCCGAAGCACAGGCCCTGCTCGGCCGCCTCGTACCCGGCGAGCAGCCGTGCGCACAGTTCGACGGCGACGCCGCGCTCGACGCGGGCCTGCGCGGTGGCCGCCGGTTCCCGCAGTACGGCGGCGAGCCGCCGCCTGGTCTCCTCGCGCAGTTCGTCGAGCCGCCGGTGGAGACGGTCGACGTACCGCTGCTCACGGGCGGTCTCCTCCTCCCGGGTACTCCTCGCGACGGCGGATCGGGCGGGGGCGTCGGGGGCAGGGTCGGCAGGGGTCGCGGCGGTGGTGGCGGGCGTGCGCTCGTGTGCGGTCAAGGCTGCTCCGGCGTCGGCTGTCGGGGACGTTCGGGCACATCGGCGCGCCCGGCCCGCCCGTTACACCCCGCCCGGCGGCCCGCCGGCGCCGCCTTCCTTCCGGCCCCGCCGGGGCCGGAAGGAAGGCGGCGGGGTCAGAAGGTCACCGCGATCTTCCCCGTCAGGCCGCCCCGGGCGAAGCGCTCGTGGGCGGTGCGGATCTCGTGGAGGGCGAAGGCGGAGTGCACGCGGGGCCGCAGCGAGCCGCGGTCGACGAGCTCGGCCAGCTCGCGCAGCCCCGCCCCGTCCTCCCGCACCTGGTTGACCGTGGTGCGGACGCCTCGCGCCGACAGGTCGGGGACGGGCCCGGCCTGGGTGGCGATCGACGCGTACCGGCCTCCGTCGGTCACCGCCTCGGTCACGAAGGCGCCGAAGGTGTCGAAGACCGCGTCGTAGCCGCGGTCCCGGAGCGCGTTCGGGTCGGTGGTGGCGAGTTCGGCGCCGTGCGCGCGGGCGAAGCCGATGTGTGCGTCGCGGGACACCAGGGCGTCCACCCGGATGCCTCGCGCGTGGGCGATCTGGAGCGCCAGCCCGCCGACCGCGCCCGCGGCTCCGGCGATGAGCAGCCGTTCACCGGCGGACAGCGCGAGCCAGTCCAGGGTCTGGAGGGCCGTCAGCCCGGGCAGCGGCAAGGTGGCCGCCTCCACCGGGCCGACGGCCCGCGGCGCGGGTGCGAGCGCGTGCGCCGGAAGCGCCACCAGGTCCGCCCAGGTTCCCCGGCCGGTGCTGAGCTGGTGCGACATCGCGAAGACGGGCTCCCCGGGACGCAGGCCGCTGGAGCCGCCGTCGGCCACGGTGCCCGCGAGGTCCCAGCCGAGTGTGGTCGGCAGCGGCGGCGTCCCCTCGCCGATGGCGCCCTGCCGGGTCTTGTCGTCCACGGGATTGATGCTGGTCGCGACGGTACGGATCAGCACGTCACCGGCGGCCGGCTCGGGCTCGGGGGCGTCCGCGACCGCCAGGACCTCGGGTCCGCCGAAACGATCGATCCGTATGGCGCGCATGGGTGGCCTTTCGCAGTGCCGTTGATCACGGGCGGTGCAACGCCCTTGCGGGCCACGGGATTCCCGTCCTCGGCCACCGCGCCGGCGGGTCCGCCCGGCCTCCGCGGTGGGGCGCTTCGGGGCGGGGAGCGCCGCGTGACGCGGCTCACATCGACGCCTGTCACGCACGCGCGGCCTCGTCTGTCCCATGGGCGTACCCCCGATCGTGACGAGCCCCGGAGCGAGCGGGCGTGTGACCCGCGGGTCCGCGGCGCCGGTGTGGGCGCCCCGACCGCGGAGATCGCCTTGCCGCCCGCCGCCGAGCGCTGGGAGCATGGACCGGTGATCGACACGGAGAGCGAGCAGACCGTCGGCCAGGACCCGTTCACGGCACACCGGCGGCTGCTGTTCGGCACCGCGTACCGGATGCTGGGCAGCGTCGCCGACGCCGAGGACGTGCTCCAGGACGCCTGGCTGGCCTGGCGGGGAGCGGACCGCGCCGAGGTCCGCAATCCCCGCGCGTACCTGGTGCGCACGGTCACCAACCTCGCCCTCAACCGGCTCACCTCCGCCCGCGCCACCCGCGAGAGCTACGTCGGGCCCTGGCTGCCCGAGCCGCTGCTGACCTCCCCGGACGTCGCCGACGACGCCGAGCTGGCCGACACCGTCTCGACCGCGCTGCTGGTGGTGCTGGAGACGCTGACGCCGGTGGAGCGGGCGGTGTTCGTGCTCCGGGAGGCGTTCGCCTTCTCGCACGCCGAGATCGCGGAGGTCCTCGGGCGGCCGGAGCCGACCGTGCGGCAGATCGCCCGCCGGGCACGTCGGCACGTGGACGCCCGCCGCTCCCGCCACGACGCCGACACCACGCGGCACCGCGAGGTCACCGAGCGGTTCAGGGCGGCCTGCGCGGGCGGCGACCTGAACGCCGTGATGGAGCTGCTCGCGCCGGACGTCGTCGCCTGGTCCGACGGCGGCGGCAAGGTCACGGCGGCCCGCCGCCCGCTGCACGGCACCGACCACGTCGCGCGGTGGCTGCTCGGTGTGCTGGCCAAGCCGGTGTCGGCCGGCGTGGTCCTGGAGCCGGCCACGATCAACGCCGAGCCGGGCCTGCTCGTCACCCTGAGCGGGCGGCCCGTCGGCGCCATGTCGCTCGACGTGGCGGACGGCCTGATCCGGCACCTGCGCCTCCAGCTCAACCCGGACAAGCTGCGCGGCGTGCGAGCGGCCGGGGCCCGCCCCGCCGCGTGGCCCGAAGGGTGACCCCCACCCGCCGGGCCCGCGACACCACGGACCGGGGCGTGCACCGGCTGACCGGGTGAGCCGGACGTGGGCGGCCGCCGCGGCGGCCGCGCCCGGCGCGGCGGGCGGTGACGATGAGTCCGTGCGTCGCCTCCCGCATCTGCGCCGCGAGGTCGCGGCGTTCTGTGCGACATCCCGTGAGTTCTCCTGAGCCCCGCAGAGTCACCAACCTCGTGGCCAGGGGGGTCGCCCTCTCTGTGGTGACCCTTTGCACCCTGACGTCACTTCGGGATTCCTGAAACGTTCTCACTGTGTCTGACCGGCCGACGGTCAGGGTGAAGGTGAGGGGGCTCGGGTTGGCGCTGGCCTCGGTGGGGCTGGCGGACGGCACGATCCGCGGGGACGTCGGGCACTTGGGGCAGATGCGGGCCTGGTTCGGCCGGCCGCTATGCGGGTCTGCTGTGAGGGCTTGAGGGGAGGAGACTGTCAGTGCGCGACGCCGACCAGGCCTGGCACCGGCATGTTTGCCTGGGTCATGCCCCCAGGTCCTCCGTCACGGGCAGGCACTCGGCGAGCAGGTTGACGACGTCGCGCCAGGCGCGCTGCGCGTGCTGTCGGTGGTAGCCGACGCCGGGGACCACGGGGTGGTCGACCGGCGGGTGGTGGAAGGCGTGCAAGGCTCCGCCGTAGACCGTGAGGCGCCAGTCGACGCCCGCGGCCTGCATCTCAGCGGTAAACGCGTTTCGTTGCGCGGGCGGCATGATCGGGTCTTCCGACCCGACCCCGGCCCACACCGGGCAGCGAATGCGCGCCGCCTCGCCCGGTCGGCCCGTGGTCAGTGCGTTGACTGTCCCGATCGCGCGCAGGCTGACGCCGCCGCGCCCGAGTTCCAGCCCGACGGCGCCCCCGGTGCCGTAGCCGACGGCGGCGATCCGGTCGGGGTCGGTCCGGGGCTCGGTGCGCAACACGTCGAGCGCCGCATGGCCGATCCCCCGCATCCGGTCGGGATCAGCGAGCAGCGGCAGGCAACGGGCCAGCATCTCCTCGGGGTCACCCAGATAGCGCCCGCCATGAAGGTCGAAGGCCAGCGCTACATATCCCAGCTCGGCGAGAGCATCGGCCCGGCGGCGCTCGACGTCGCTGAGCCCCATGCCCTCTGGTCCGAGCAGCACCGCGGGCCGGCGGTCGACACCGGCCGGGAGCGCGAGGTGCCCGATCATCGTCAAACCGTCGGCCGGATACTCGACCGTACGCGTCGTAATCGTCGTCATGACACTGGACTGTAGTGATCGCCGAGCCCGGCCCGGCCGGTGTTCTGCCGCCGGCAGAACAGCACGGGTGTCCCTCTGAGATACGGGACGGGCCCGGCGCTCAGGGCTTCAAGAGATCATCCCGTTGCCCCTTTGGCGCGTACGAACCCGCGGGCCCAACCGGCAGAATCAGGAGATCCACCCGTGGGTTCGCGGTGAACAACCTTCAGTGCCTCTGAACCCACGGACCTCCACGGGTGTGAGTAGTTGCGGTACAGGAAATCCCGGTGAGAACGATCGTGGTCACGAGCTGCTGAGCGCCGCGGCGTCCGGGCGGGGCCGGGGGGACGTCTGGGGTCGGGAGGTCGGCGAAGTCGGCGCGGGCGTGCTCAACGGCTTCGGGGTGCGCCTCGCGTTCGGTGTGTTCGGCGAGCACCCGGTGGATGCCGTACCCCGCGAGCGCGTCGAGCCGGGAGTCGAGTTCCTGCCGAGCGTCGAGCAGCGGGCGTAGCCGATGCGGATGTCCGCGCTCGGCGGGTCCGATTCGATCGGCGCCGGGGGCCGGGTACCCGGCCGCCACGGCTCCCCTCCCCCGGCCTACGCTCGGCCGGGGAGGGGTGCTGAGCGGGGGTGACCGCCACGGCGATGATGACGGATCAGCACCCCGACTGCCCCAGCGGTGGGACTCGCGATGGCTGAGCCCGTCGGTCAGTTGGTCTCTTCGACGATGCGGAAGTCGCGCTCGACGGCGTCGGAGAGGACCACCAGCGCCTTCTGGTAGGCCTCGCTCTCGTATGCCGCGACGGCCTGTTCGAAGCTGTCGAACTCGATCAGAACGACGCGGTGCGTGTTTCCGGCTTCGTAGGCGACGGCTCGGCCGCCGCTGGACAGGATCCGCCCGCCTCCGGCTTGGACGGCCGGACCGGCCAGCTTGTCGTAGGCAGCCATCCTCTCGGGGTCGGAAACGACGCGGTAGACACTGACCCAGTAGCCCTTGGCCATGGAAACCTCCTGTGTTCGGCCGGACATGTCCGGCTGGGAATTGACGCTCGGATTGCTCGATCCCGGCGACGGAACACCGGGCATTGGTGAGGACGTGCTGGTCCGGCCTGGTTCGGCTCTGCCGCCCGCGCGGCTGCCGGTTCGCGTCCCGGCGAAGTCTTCCTCGGCGCCCCGGGCGCCTTCGGCGACGGGGGAACGTGCCGGAGACGGAAACGAAGGCCTCCGGGTCGACGGGGTCGGCCATGGCGGGCATTCCAGCCCGTCCACGCAGGAGGAGACACGGCCTCACATCATGCGCGCGAGGAGCGCGCCGGCCTGGTCGGCGTACGGCGGTTACAGCAGGGCCATGCGCGACATCGGCGCTCCGTTGCTAGTGCTTCTGCTTTCGAATCACTATGCTGCTTCGAGAAGCGAAGCGCAAGGAGGAGAGGGGAACATGGGAGGCGGAACACCGCGGCCCGGCGTACCGGTGCGGGGGTCCACATCCGGACGCCCGGTCATGGCCGCACTCGATCTGCTGGGACGGCGCTGGACGCTGCTCATACTGTGGGAGCTGAGTCAAGCCCCGGGCGGTTTCCGTGAGTTGCAGCGCCGGTGCGAGCGCATGTCCTCCAGTGTGCTCAGTACCCGGCTCGGCGAGCTGACCGACGTCCGCCTGGTCACTCTGCGCGAGGACGGATATCACCTCACCCAGCTCGGTGGGGACCTTGTCGACGCCCTCCAACCGCTGTTCGCGTGGAGCCGGCGGTGGGCGGAGGAAACGGACGCCGGCCCGGCACAAGGATCCCGGCACTGCGATGAGTAGATACGGTCTGCCCGTCACGATCGTCCGCGCGTGTCTGCGCGACGGGCACGGCGGTAGTCCCACCGCGGTGCTGGTCGAGGCGCCGTTGAGTGACGATGAGCGCCGTCGTGTGCCGGTTCTGATGGGGACGTCGCATGCCGTCTTCGTGTCGGTGCGCGACAGCCGACGGGGCGGTCCGGTCGTGTCCCTCCGCTTCTTCACCGCCGAGGGAGAACTGCCTGCGTGCGGTCATGGGACGGTTGCCGCTCTGGCCTTCCTGGCCGAGCGCGCCGGGGGCCGGGAGTACCGAGCCACCATCCATGCGGCAGGGCGTGTCTTCCCTGGTTGGTCCGTACGGGAGAAGACGCATGTCAATGCCGCCTTCGACCCCGGTCCTGTACACCTCCGCAGGCCCACAGCGATCGAGTGCGACCTTGTCCTGCCCGCACTCGGTGTCACCTCGGACACACTCGCTCCCGGTGCCCGCGTCGCCTCAGTGGGGCGGTCGCGGTTGCTGGTTCCCCTTACTACGCGGTCCGCTCTCACCACCCTCAGCCCGGACTTCGAACGGCTCCATGCCGCCTGCGACCGTCTCGGTTTCCTGGGCTGCTACGCCTACTCGGTGCCGACGCCCACCGGCCGCGTCGCGGCCCGCATGTTCGCCCCGTCGATCGGCGTCGCGGAAGACATCGCCAACGCCAACAGCACCGCCTGCCTCGCTGCGCACCTGGCCGGCCAGGGCATCAGCGACATCGCAGTCGACATGGGTGACTCCCTCGGCAGTCCCTCCACGATCACCGCCACCGCACAACCCGACGCGTCGGGGCTGCGGGTCCTGTTGGGCGGCGCCGCGGATGTCATACGCAGCATCCGCATGCCATAGCCGGCCCGAAGCTCGTCAGCGGCCGGCACGTCAGGCGATCTCCACCGCGGACACCGGCCGACGACCAGCCCGAGCATCCCGCCCGCCACCCCAGCAGATCGCGCGGGCGAGCCGGTGGCGGGGCTCTGCACGGTGAGCTGCCGGTTCATCAGCCGCCGGTAGGTGTCGTCGACCGGGTCGACCACGGCCAGGTCGCGGAAGCGCGGGGCGAAGCGGAAGCCGAGCATCTTGTAGAGGCCGAACGCCATGTCGGAGTATGAGGCGTTGTCGGTGGCGACCATCTCCGGCTTCGTGGTTCGCGCGGGGCGCGCGCGCCCTGGCGGAACTGTTCGAGGTGCGGGACCCGGCGGAGCCGGTGTGGACCTGGTCCCGGGAGCGGACCGTCGGTTTCCGGCTGCGCATGCAGACCATCGAGGCGGCCGTGCACCGCTGGGACGCCCAGGTCGCCCCGGTGGACGGGGTGCTGGTCGCGGACGCCGTCAGCCAGACGTTCCAGGTGATGGCGCCGTTCCGCCGGGCCGCGGAGTGGGCGCCGGCGGCGCGGGCGAGCTCTGCCTGCTGCGCAGGGCCGGCGGCCGCCCCCGCGGTGTGGAGCCGGCCGGCACGGCGCCGGACCTCATGCTGTTCCTGTGGGGCCGTGTCCCCGCCGACCGCCTGGCGGTGAGCGGGGACCGGGCCCTGGTGGACACCGGTACTCCACCCCGGTCCCGCCCGTCTGAGGCCCTGCTCGGGGCCCCTCCACCACGTCCGGGTGAATCCTCGGCGCGCCCGGAGTGGACCGGTGGGCGGCGCGGTAGCTCCGGGGTGAGCCCGTCACGGGACCGGCTCCGACCCAAGGAGAAACCCCATGCGCGCACGCAGGCCCCTCACCACCGCGGCGTTGGTCGCGACCGCCGTACTCGGCGGAGCCGGCACCGCGGCGGCGGACGAGTACCCGCACCACTCCCACAACGGGTCCAGGTTCGCCCTGATCAACACCGGGCAGATCGACGACCCCATGGAGGACGTGCTGGAGCACACCCTGAACTTCGGCGACGGCTACGCATGGGACTGACCACCCCCCGAACGGCTCCCCGCGCCGGCGCGCACCCCAGCCGCTGAGCGCCCCGGGCCGGGACGGGTCCCGGCCCGGGCAGGCGGTGCGGCGGGTCGCGCCGCGTCATCGCTCCTCGGTCACCGGCTCCAGAACGAAGACCGGGATCTCACGGTCCGTCTTCCGCTGGTACTCGGCATAGTCCGGGTACGCCTCGACGGCCCGGGCCCACCACGCGGCCTTCTCCTCCCCGGTCACCTCGCGTGCCACCATGTCCTGGCGCACCGGTCCGTCCTGGAGCTCGACCCGGGGGTTGGCCACCACGTTGTGGTACCAGACCGGGTGGTTGGGGGCTCCTCCCGCGGAGGCGACCACGGCGTAGCGGCCGTCGTGCTCCACCCGCATCAGCGGGGACTTGCGGATCTTGCCGCTCTTCGCGCCCAGGGTGGTCAGGATGACGACCGGCAGGCCCCGCAGGGTCGTCCCTTCCGTGCCGCCGGAGCCCTCGTACAGCTCCACCTGGTCACGCACGAACTCCTCCGTGCTCGGCTCGTACTCGCCCTTGAGCGGCATGGTGCCTACCTCCCTGCTGTCCGGGACCGTCGACGCTGTCGGCGTGGGTATCAGTGGTTCCCGGGCCTCGGCTTCGGCAACCTCCATGGCGTCCGCACCGGTGACGGGCCATGTGCCCGCCGGGCGGAGGAAGGAGGAGGGTGTCCGTCCGCAGCGGACGGAGAAGGCGCGAGCGGCCGGAAGGAGGCGAAGGCGAGGAGATCCGCCTCCTCGCCACTTTCAAGCTACAGCGCACCGGGGGGCTTGCGGCAAGCCCCGGGTCCTGCCCCAGGATTGCCGGCCTGGGCCGGATCCTGAGGAAACGGGGGGTTTGCCACATGCGTGTGGTCTTGTCGACATGGGGATCTCGCGGGGACGTGGAGCCGCTGGCGGGGCTCGCGGTGCGGTTGCGGGAACCGGGTGCCCGGGTGCGGGTGTGCGCGCCGCCGGACGAGGAGTTCGTGGCGCTGCCGGACGGTGCCGGGGTGCCGCTGGTGCCGCTCGGCCCGGCGGTGCGCTCGGTGGCCGCGGGGCTGCTCCTCGACACGGTGAGCCGGTGAAGGCCGCCCGTGCCCGCGTGAAGGGCAGGGGGGACACGGAGGACACGGAGGACACGGGGGACACGGAGGACATGAACACGGACGAACGCGGGGCGCGCGTCCGCGAGGCGCGCCGCCGGCTCGGGCGGGAGGGGCCGCCGTGGACGCGGGCGCGCGAGGGGGACTTCGAGGCGGTCACGCTGCCCGAACGGGACGGCGACCTGCTGCGCGATCTGCTGATCGCCGAGGGCGCGGAGACGGTCGTCGAGGTCGGTCTCGCCTACGCCGGCTCCGCGCTCGCCATCGGTGAGGCGCTGGTCACCGTCGGCCCGCCGCGCCCCCGGCACCTCATCATCGATCCGTTCCAGGAACGCGAGTGGTCCAATGTCGGCTGGGACCTCCTTCGCTCGGCGGGACTGGACTCGATCGCCACGCTCACGCTCGCGCCCTCCTCGATCGCGCTCCCGCGGTTCGTCGCCGAGGGTCTGGTCGCCGACGCGGCGTTCGTGGACGGCAGCCACCGGTTCCACGAGGTCTTCGTGGACCTCTACTTCCTGCGCAGGATCGTCCGGCCCGGCGGGCTGATCGTCGTCGACGACGACTGGGCGCCGTCGGTACGGACAGCGGTGCGCCACTACGAGCTGAACCTGGGCTGGACGGCGGTTGCCGACGCCTTCGCCGGCGGAACGGTGCTGCCCGTCGGCGGCGACCCCCGGGCCGAGCCGGTGCACCGGTGCCGGGCTCTCCGCCTGCCCGATCCCCCGTTCGAGCCGCCCTTCGAGGAGTTCCACCCGTTCTGACCCGGCTCGCTGCCCCGCGGTCGGCCGTGGGCCCGGGCGGGAGGTGGCGGGGGTCAGGGCACGAGGACCAGACGGCCGCGCAGGCCGCCGGCGGACAGCCGCTCGTGGGCCTCGGCCGCTCCGTCCAGCGGCAGGGTGCTCGCCACGCGCGGGGTGACGCGTCCGGCGGCGGCCAGTGCGGACAGCAGGCCGAGGACCGGCCCGTCCGCGACGATCCAGTGGTTCGCCGAGCGGATGCCCCGCAGCCCGGGCGGCGCGTCGGCCGCGACCGCCACGAACGCGCCGCGGTTGCGGACGGCCGCCAGGGCCGGGAGCCCGACGCCCGCCGCGTCCAGCGCGCCCGCCACCCCGCCCGGGCAGACGGCGCGCGCGGCCGCCGCCAGGTCGGGGACGTCCCGGGGGATGAACCACTGGGCGCCCAGCGTCCGCACCAGGTCCTCGTCCGCCGCCCCGGCCACGGCCACCACCCGCAGGCCGCGCAGCGCCCCCAGTTCCACCGCGAACCCGCCGACCGCCCCCGCCGCCCCCGTCACCAGCAGCGTCTCCCCCGGCGGCAGCGCCAGCGCGTCCAGCGACTGCCATGCCGTCAGCCCGTTCAGCGGCAGCGTCGCCGCCGCCCGCGCCGGAAGCCCCCGCGGCGCGGGAGCGACCGCGGTGGCGTCCAGCACGACGTACTCGGCGTAGGTGCCCAGCGGGACGTCCAGCAGGTCGCGCAGCCCGATCACCTCGTCGCCGACGGCGAACCCGGCGGTGTCCCGGCCGGTCGCGTCCACCACTCCGGCGACGTCCCAGCCCAGGCCCGTCCGCTCGCGCGGCGCCATCCGCCCCGCGGCCACCAGCGCGCCGGAGCGGGTGTACACGTCCACGGGGTTGACGGCCGCCGCCGCCACCCGGATCCGCACCTGCCCCGGGCCGGGCCGCGGCACGGGAACCTTGACGATCTCGATCGCCTCCGGCCCGCCGAACCCGCGCGCCACCGCGGCCCGCATCCGCGCCGTGCCCGTCACCGGCGTCTCGCCCATGGGTGTCTCCTTTCTCCTCGGGTCGGGTTGACCCTGCGGCACAAGGTAGGAAGAGTTGCTCTCCAGAAGGAAGTAGGCACCTGGAAGTGCGTATGCCACCCGGGGGAAGCCTCGGCAGGGAGGGGAAGGAGCCGCCGTGCCCACCAGGACCGCCGCGCAGCGACGCGCCGAGGCGCGCGTCGCGTACGACGCGTTCGTGGCCGAGTGCCCCACCCGTCAGTTGCTGGACCGCATCGCGGACAAGTGGGTCTCGCTGGCCGTCACCGCGCTGGCCGACGGCCCGCACCGGTACAGCGAGTTGGCCCGCCGCCTGGCCGGGGTGAGCCAGAAGATGCTCACCCAGACACTGCGCAATCTGGAGCGCGACGGCCTGGTCGTGCGGACCGTCACCCCGGCCGTCCCGGTCCGTGTCGACTACGCGCTGACCCCGCTCGGCGAGAACCTGGCCGGGCTGATGCGGTCGATCAAGGGCTGGGCCGAGGAGCACATGGACGAGGTGCTGGTTGCCCGCGCCGCCTACGACGCCGCGGCGGAGGGCACGGGCGGCGGGGCGGCGCCGTAGGCGGGGGGCGGGTCGCCATCCGGAGTTCCTCCGCGCGCCCTGTTCCGTCAGCGGGTGGCGGCGACCAGGCGGCTCAGGGCGGGGAGCACGCTCCGCAGGTCGTCGTCGTCCACGGTGACGGTCGCCGCCTCACGCGCTCCCGCCGAGGCGTTGAACGCCACGCTCACCCCGACGGAGGCGAAAAGCGGCAGGTCGGAGCGGCTGTCCCCGACGGCACCGCAGGAGCGGGGAGCCAGTCCCAGTTGCCGCGCCTGCGCGAGCGCGAAGTCCCGTTTGTCGTACTCGTCGAAGTGGCGGGCGACCCGGCCCGTGAACCGGCCGTCGGCGGTCTCCAGCCGGGGTCCGCAGAAGGCGTGGAAGCCGAAGCGGTCGGTCAGATGGCCACCGACCGGCGACCAGGCGAGGGTCGCCAGCACGGGCACCAGCCCGTGCCGCCGGCACCAGGTCACGGTCTCCGCTGTGCCCGGGACGAGGGGGAGCGCGTCGAGCCAGCCGGAGACCTGGTCCTCCGAGACCCCCGCCCAGCCCGCCGCATCCAGCTCGGAGACCTGCCGATTGTCCAGAGCACCGCGGGCGTAGGCGTCCTCGGCCTCGGCCAGCTCCTCCCGGTGGCCGAGGAAGCCGGCCAGGAAGAGCGACGAACTCGTCCCCGGGACGAGGGTGCCGTCGACATCGAAGAACACGGCGCCCAGATGATCGGATGAGAACATCGACCAAGGATGCCAGCGCCTCGCGACAACCCGAGAGCGGGGGTGCGCGCCACCGGGGCACGACCCGGCCGCCCATGCCGCCGGTGGGGTTCAGCGGCCACCGGGCGGCGTCGTGCCGTCGCGGATGATCTCGACCAGGCTGGCGAAGCTGTCCCTGCCGTGGCCCGCCGCGATGCCCCGGGCGGTCAGTGACTTGACGAGTTCGGGCAGAGCGGTGTCGAGGCCGCGGGCCCGCCCGGCCTCGATGAGGTGGTCCATCAGCGGGGCGTCCAGTTCCAGCCACTCCTGGTCGCCCGGGTAGTGGCGGTCGTCGACCTGCCGCGCGTAGTCGTTGATCACTCCGGTGACGGTGGTGGACAGCCAGCCGGTCAGCAGCGGCGCCACGGTGGTGGCCGGGACCTGGGCGGTACCGAGCAGGGCGGCGGTCTGGAGGAAGCCGATCAGGGTGGCCCAGGCCAGATTGAGCATCGCCACGTCGTACAGGGCCGCGGTGCCCGGGGCCGCCCCCAGGTAGGTGGCGCCCCCCAGGTGCCCGAGCAGGGCCCGGTGACGCTCGAACACCGTCGGCGAGCCGCTGTAGACCAGCACCGTCTCCGGCCGGCCGACGTGCTCGGGGTGGGCCATCAGCGCGCCGTCCAGGTAGCGCCCGCCCCGGGCGCCCGTCCAGGCGTCGGCCCGCTCGGCCTCCGCGCTCGTTCCCGAGGTCAGGTTGACCACATCGACCGAGGCCAGGTACGGCTCGGCCCGGTCGAGGACGCGCCGGACGCCGTCGTAGTCGTCGACGCACAGCACGACCAGGGGCGCCGCCGCGAACGCCGCCCGCAACGAGTCGGCCAGGACAGCGCCCTCGACGGGCGGCGCCTCGGACGCGGGACCGGGCTCGTCCCAGACCGTTACGGCGCTCCCCGCCGCCGCCAGGGCGCGTGCCAGTGCGGCACCCCGCGGGTTCAGCCCGATCACCGTCACCAAGGGGCCCGTACGTCGACTCATGTGGTCCTCCGGGATTCATGAGACCTGTGCGATCACCTGGTCTCCGTGCGGTTACGCTAAACGTTCACATCCATGTGAGAGTCAAGGAGACGGGCATGCGCATCGGGGAGCTGGCCAGGCGGACCGATGTCAGCCCGCGGCTGCTGCGCTACTACGAGGAGCAGGGCCTGTTGCGGCCGGTCCGGCGGCCGAGTGGCTACCGCGAGTACGGCGAGGCCGACGTGGAACGGGTGCGGCGCATCCGCGCCCTGCTCGCCGCCGGGCTCAACACCGCCACCATCGCCGACGTGCTGCCGTGCACGGTCGACACCGGCGGCGGGCTGGCGGCGGCGTGCCCCGGCCTGCTGGCCGACCTGCGCCGCGAACGGGAGCGCATCGGCAGGTCCATCGCCGAGTTGCAGACCGCCCGGACGATGCTGGACGCCATCATCGAGGCCACTCCGCACTGAGACCCGCCCGGGAACCCGGCCCGCGCGGCGGGGCCGGTCAGGGGCGCACCCGGGTCACGGGTGCTCAGGGGTTTCGGTGGACGGCGGGAGCAGGGGGCGCATGAAGGTCCGCTCGTAGCGGAGTACGCAGCCGCTCTCGTCCCTGATGCGGTCCGCGTCGATGAACTCGGGGTCCGTTCCGAACCGGCGGCGGTATTCCTCGTAGGCGGCGAGGCTGGGGAAGCTGAACAGGGCCAGCGCCTTGTCGCTCGCGCCCTCCGCCGGCAGGAAGTAGCCGTGGTGGGTGCCGCCGTGCCTGCCGACCAGTTCCATCCAGCGGCGGCCGAAGCGTTCGAAGGCGTCGATCTTCGCGGGGTCGATCACATACTCGACGACACAGGTGATCACGGTTGATCCTAACCAACGGCCGGACGCGCTCAAGGGCGCCGGTCAAGGGCGCCGGTCAAGGGCGCCGCCGGTGTTCCGGATCATCCGCTGGAGCACCTTCAGGGTGGTGACGTAGTCGGCGTCGTCGATGCCCTGGTGGATGCGCTCGCGGATCGCCGGGGCGTGCCGCTTGAGGTCGGCGCGGGCCTCGTCCCCGGCCTCGGTGATCCACAGCCGTCCCTCGCCGTCCCGGGTGAGCCAGCCGCGCTCCAGCAGGACCTCCGCCTCGGCGCCGAGGTCGTCCTCGGGCCGGATGTAGGTGCTCATGGCCTGCCGGAGTTCGGGGACGGTCATGCCGTGGCCGTCGGGTGAGAGGTCGCTCTTCGACAGGTTGCGCAGCAGCCAGTACTGGGGCTGGGTGAAGCCGAGTTCGGCCTGCCGGGCCCGGGTGAACGCGATGAGGGCCTCGTGGGCCACCCCGGTCCAGTGGGCGGCCGGCTGTGCGGCGAGTTCCGCGTCCGAGGCGTGCTGAGTGGTCATCGCGGTGCTCCCCGTGAGTGATCGACTGGTGCGAGCACCGTAGAACCTGAAGTCAGGTCGAGGTCAAGGCCGTCGGGGCCGGGTGGCCATGCCGCGGGTGTGCGGCGGGGCCGCGCGGCAGGCGGTGCGGCCGTGCGCGGGCGGGCGCTGGGGGCTTCCGCACCGCCCGATCTCCGGTCGGCCTCCGGTTCGGATGGCGGTCGGCCCCATGGGCCCCGGCTCCCCGGCGCTTGTACTGTGCTGGCGCAGGGCCGGCCATGGCGAGAAGGCCCGCATCGGGTGCGCTCCCGCGGCTTCGCGGGGGGTGACAGAGCATGGAGGACGGATGAGCACGGGCAAGCCCCAGGACGGGCCTGGGGTACGGACGGTGGAGCTCCCGGAGGGAGGGGTGGTGCTGGCCCGGGGTCTGCGGGGCACGCCGGCGCCGCAGCCGCCTCCCGGGTTCGGCCTGTATCTCCTGGGGCACCCGCTGGGCCGCCCCGGCTTCTACGGCCGCTACCTGATGGGGCTGCGCCCGTGGAGCCCGTCCTGGCCGCACGAGCGCGTCGACTGGCCCGACTTCTCCTCCCCTCGCCGGCCGGAGGAGGCGATCGGTCAACTCCGTGGCGCCCTGGACCGGATACGGCGTGGTGAGCGTGTCGAGGTCGCCTGCGGCGGCGGCCGTGGCCGCACCGGGACCGCCTTGGCCGCCCTCGCCGTCCTCCAGGGGACGCCTCCCGCCGAGGCGGTCGCGTGGGTGCGGACGGCGTACACCGCCAAGGCGGTCGAGACCCGGTCGCAGCACCGCTTCCTCCACCGAGTGGCCGCTTCCTGATCACCCGCCGGGCCCACCGGGAGCGGGGCGGCGAGGGGTTCACGGGGGATCGGCCGGGCGAAAACCGCGGGCGGAGCGGTGGGGGGAGCTGGCAGGGTGCGGGTATGTCAGATGATCCGGTAACCGGCGTGCGCATACGGTCGGCGCGGCCCGACGACGGCGCGCCGCTGGCGCTGCTCGACCACCGCGAGTGGTCCACCCTGCACTCGGTGCGGGACCGGCCCGCCCCCGACGCGCCGTTCTTCGCGGCCCCGCCCGGCGACTACCTGGTCGCGGAGGCGGACGGCCGCCTCATCGGCTATCTGCGGCTCGGCCACCCGACCCCCCGCCCCAACAACGCCCACATCGTCCAGATCCAGGGCCTGGTCGTGGACTCCGCGGTGCGCGGTCGCGGGGTGGGCCGGGCGCTGCTGGCCGCGGCGTACGACGAGGCGCGCAGGCGCGGGGCGCGGCGGGTCACGCTGCGGGTGCTGGGGCACAACGCGCGGGCGCGGCGGCTGTACGAGCAGGCGGGCTACGCGGTGGAGGGCGTGGCGCCGGAGGAGTTCCTCCTCGACGGGGTGTACGTGGACGACGTGCTCATGGGGCGCTGGGTCCGTTAGGAGCCGCCGCCGCGGACGCGCCCGGCCGCTGTCGTCAGCCGTCCAAGGGCAGTTGGTCGCCCGTGGCGCCGGTTTCCAGACGGGCGTAGTCGGGGTGGTCCAGGCGGTGGTGGACGTATATCTGGTCGGCCCACGGCGGGTCGAAGGGGGTGAACGCCCGCAGGCCCAGGACGCGGCCGATCGGGCGGTCGGGGTGGGCGGCGTTGAAGTCGGCGAGCGCGGCGGCCTCGCCGATCTGCTCGATGGTGCCCGGCAGGTCGTCGAGGTAGCAGGTGACCCGCGGCAGCAGGTGCTCGTGCGCCGGGCCGCGGAAGAGGTCCAGGGCGGCCGTCGTCGAGGAGTAGTGGTCCAGATCGAGGGCGACGAAGCCGACCGGGTGATCCCGCAGCACGCCCGCCCGGGTGCCGAGGTACTCGGGCAGGGTCTCGGCGATGTCACCGAGCACCAACTCGGCCGCGCCCAGTCGGGCACGCAGCCGATCGTGGTCCATGGTGTAGTAGCCGGGACCGAACAGGTACGGCAGGTCCCGGGGGTCCCTGGCGGCGGGCAGGCCCGCACCGCTGTCGAAGCCGACCACCCGTACCGCCACGCCCGTGGCGGCGGCGTAGTACCGGGCGTGCTCGGCGAGGGCCAGCAACCCGTTGCCCCCGGCCACCCCGAACTCCACCACGGTGACACCGCGGTGCCCCAGCCGCGCGGCCAGTTCGGTGGCCCGGCGGACGCCATGGGCGTAGTGCGGCCGCTCGACCAGGCCGAACCGGTACGCCGCGGCGGAGCCGACCCCGGGCAGCCTGCGCAGCAGCCGGTTGCGGGCGGCGCCCCGGGTGCCGGACTTCGACCAGTCCCACAGCACGTCGGCCAGCCCGCCGGTGGGACGGCGACCGAACGGATGACCCTTCTGAGCGGTCGTACCCGAACCCGAGCGCGCCACGACTGTCCCCTCTCCCGCAACGACGGACAACGACCAGCGGCAGCCTTCCCGCCCGCACCCCCCGCTCAACCGCCGCGCCGCGCCGCACCGGGTGCGGTGGGGCGCGGCGGGGTGCGGCACGATGGCGCCATGGCCCACATAGCGTTGTTCCACTCGATCCTCGGGCTGCGCCCGGCCGAACTCCGCGCCGCCGAGCGGCTGCGCCTCGCCGGGCACGAGGTCGTCGCGCCCGACCTGTTCGGCGGCGAGACCGCGGCCACCCTCGACCAGGGGTTCCGGTTGGTCGACCGGCTCGGCTGGGCGACGGTGGTCGAACGCGCTCGGCATGCCGTCGACGGCATGCCGGACGAGACCGTGCTCGCGGGTGTCTCCATGGGCGCCGGGGTGGTCTCCGACCTCTGGCCCGAGCGGCCCGCCGCCGCCGGTGTGCTTCTCCTGCACGCCACCGCCGAGGTTCCCGCCTCGGTCCGTCCGGGTTCCAGGGTGCAGTTGCACGCCGCGGAACCGGACGGGTTCGCGCCGCCGGAGCGCGTTGCCGCGCTCCGCCGGGCGGCCCGGGAGCGGGACGTCGACCTGGAGGTCTTCCGCTATCCGGGCGCCGGCCACTTCTACACCGACCGTGACCTCCCCGACCATGACCCGGCCGCGGCCGAGCTGACCTGGCGCCGGGTGCTGGACTTCCTCGGCACGGAAACGACCGGCGGGTGACGGGGAGCCCTGCTACGGTGACCGGCATGAAGCGCGCTGCCGTCACGACGACGCCGGAGAGTGTCCCGGCGCGCTGACGGACGATCCGACGCGAAGCCCCGGGGCGAGTGCCCCGGGGCTTCGGCGTCGGTCCGGTCACTCGCTCCCCCACCGGCGAGGAGACCACCATGACCGCAGTGCACGACCACCGCAGGCTCGGCCGCGAACTGGGCCTGTTCGGCACCGACCCGCTGATCGGCGCGGGGCTGCCGTACTGGCTGCCCGACGGCGCGGCCGTCAGGCACAGCCTGGAGGAGTACATACGCGGCGAGGAGCGGCGGGCGGGCTACCGGCATGTGTACTCCCCGGTGCTCGGCAAGCGGGAGCTGTACGAGATCTCCGGGCACTGGTCGCACTACGGCGAGGACATGTTCCCGCCCATGGACCTCGGCGGTGAGCAGGTCGTGCTGCGGCCGAGCCTGTGCCCGCACCACGCGGTGATCTACCGCTCCCGCTCCCGCAGCCACCGGGAGCTGCCCCTGCGGATGGCCGAGCTGGGCGGCATGTACCGCTCGGAGCTGTCGGGTGTGCTCGGCGGGCTGACCCGGGTGCGGGCCATCCAGCTCAACGACGCGCACATCTTCTGCACCGTCGACCAGGTCGCCGAGGAGGCCCGGGGTGCCCTGGAGATGATCCGCGGGGCCCACCGGGCGATGGGCATCACCCCCGCCCGCTACCGGCTCTCCCTTCCCGGCGCCGCGGGGAAGTACGTCGCCGCGCCCGAGCTGTGGCGGCGGGCGACCGCCCTGCTGACCGAGGTCCTGGACGGCTCCGGGCTTCCCTACGAGGCGGCCGAGGGCGAGGCCGCGTTCTACGGTCCCAAGATCGACGTCCAGGTCGCCGACGCCGCGGGCCGGGAGTCCACCCTGTCCACCGTGCAGGTCGACTTCCACCAGCCCGAGCGGTTCGACCTGCACTACGTCGGGCCGGACGGCGCGAGGCACCGCCCGGTGATGGTCCACCGCAGCATCATCGGCAGCGTGGAGCGGGCCGTCGCCCACCTGATCGAGCACCACGGCGGCGCCTTCCCGGCCTGGCTCGCCCCCACCCAGATGGTGATCCTCCCGGTCTCCGACGACGAGCTGCCGGACGCCGCCGCGCTCGCCCGGCGCTGCGCCGACGCGGGACTGCGCGCCGAGGTCGCCGGGCCGGAGCGCGGCAGTCTCGGCGCCCGCGTCCGGAACGCCCGCCTGGTCCCCTACCAGGCGGTCATCGGCGCCAGGGAGGCCGCCGAAGGCCATGTCGCGCTGCGCCTGCGGGACGGGCGCCGCCTCGATCCGCGGCCCGCCGACGACCTCCTCACCCGCATCGGCGCCCTCGTGGCCGCCCGCAGCACCGACCTGTGGGAGAGCGCCGGCCGCGCATAGGGCCGCGGCGAGCGGGCCGGGCCGGCGCGCTCGCCGCGCGGGTGCGCGGATCAGGCGCGCAGCCAGACGGCGGTGTCCCGGGGCAGGCGGCCGTCCTGGCCGAGGGGGCCGCTGCTGAGCAGGCGGGAGTCGTGCGGGGGGAGGTCCACGGGGGCGCCGGAGAGGTTGACCAGGCACGTCAGGCCGTCCGTGCGGGTGAAGGCGAGGACGCCGTCGGGGGCGGGCAGCCAGGTCAGGGGGCCGTCGCCGAAGCCGGGGGTGGAGCGCCTCAGCCGCAGGGCCGTCCGGTAGAGGTTGAGCATGGAGCCGGGGTCGGCGGCCTGCCGGTCGGCGGCGTAGGACGGCCAGTCGGCGGGCTGCGGCAGCCAGGGCTCCCCGTCGGAGCCGAAGCCGCAGTGCCGCTCGCCGGCGGCCCAGGGCATGGGCACCCGGCAGCCGTCGCGGCCGGGATCCGTGCCGCCGGAGCGGAAGTGCATCGGGTCCTGGATGCGGTCGAGGGGGATGTCGGCTTCGGGCAGGCCGAGCTCCTCGCCCTGGTACACGTAGACCGATCCCGGCAGCGCCAGCGTCAGCAGCGCGGCGGCGCGGGCGCGACGCGTGCCCAGGGCGAGGTCCGACGGTGTGCCGAAGGCCTTCGTGGCGAAGTCGAACCCGGTGTCCTCGCGGCCGTACCGGGTCACCGTGCGGGTCACGTCGTGGTTGCACAGCACCCAGGTGGCGGGGGCCCCGACGGGGGCGTGCTCGGCGAGGGTGTCCTCGATGGAGCGGCGCAGCCGCTCCGCGTCCCACGGGCAGGCCAGGAAGCTGAAGTTGAACGCGGTGTGCAGCTCGTCGGGGCGGAGGTAGCGGGCGAAGCGCTCGGCGTCGGGCAGCCACACCTCGCCGACGAACACGGCCCCGTACTCGTCGGCGATGGCCCGCCACGCACGGTAGACGTCGTGCAGCCCGTCCCGGTCGATGAAGGGGTGGGGGTCCACGCCCTCCTGGAAGTCGGGCAGCGCCGGGTCCTTGACCAGCAGGGCCGCGGAGTCGACGCGCACCCCCGCGACTCCCCGTTCGAACCAGAAGCGCAGGACATCCTCGTGCTCCCGGCGGACCGCGGGGTGGTCCCAGTTCAGGTCCGGCTGCTGCGGGGCGAACAGGTGCAGGTACCACTCGCCGTCGGCGACACGGGTCCAGGTGGAGCCGGAGAACTGGGACGGCCAGTCGTTGGGCGGCAGTTCGCCGTGGGCGCCGCGGCCGGGCCGGAAGTGGAACAGCTCGCGCTCGGGGCTGCCGGGGCCGGCGGCGAGTGCCGCCCGGAACCAGGGGTGCTGGTCGGAGACGTGGTTGGGGACGATGTCGACGATGGTGCGGATCCCGAGTTCCCGGGCCTCGGCGATCAGCTTCTCGGCTTCGCCGAGGGTGCCGAAGGCGGGATCGACGGTGCGGTAGTCGGCCACGTCGTAGCCGCCGTCGACCAGCGGCGAGACGTACCACGGGGTGAACCACACCGCGTCGACGCCGAGTTCGGCGAGGTAGGGCAGTCTCGCCCGGACGCCCGCGAGGTCCCCGATGCCGTCGCCGTCGCCGTCGGCGAAACTGCGCGGATACACCTGGTAGATGACGGCGCCGCGCCACCAGTCGTCGGTGCGGGGCGGAAGGGGGGCTGCCACGTTGCGGTCCTTTCGGGCGGGGGCTTGGGGGGATGCGGCGGGCGGGGCGCGGCCGGGCGGCTCAGCCCTTGAGTCCGCCCGCGGTGAGGCCGCTCATGATGTTGCGCTGGAAGATCAGAAAGATCAGCACGGTGGGCAGCGACGCGATGGTGAGCGCGGCGATCAGCACGTTCACCGGGACGCCGTTGGACAGCGAGTAGATGCCGACGTTGAGGGTCTGCTTGGCCGGGTCGGGCAGGGTGAGCATCGGCCACAGGAAGTCCTTCCACACGCCGACGATCGCGAAGATGGACACCACGCCGAGGATCGGCCGGGAGATGGGCAGGACGATCGACCGGAGGGTGCGCAGCGGGCTCGCGCCGTCCATGGACGCCGCGTCCAGCAGCTCCTTGGGTATCGAGTCGAAGAAGCGCTTCAGCAGGAAGATGTTGAAGGCATTGGTCACCGAGGGCAGCCAGATGGCCCAGGGCGAGTTGAGCAGGTTGCGCTCGACGATCGGCACGTCCAGCACCGTCAGGTACTGCGGCACGACGAGCACGGTCGCGGGGATCATCAGGGTGGCCAGCATCATGCCGAGGATCGCCTTGCCGAACACCGGGCGGAGCTTGGACAGCGAGTAGGCCGCGGCCACGTCGAGGACGAGCTGGAAGGCCAGGGCGCCGAAGGCGTAGTACAGGGTGTTGAACAGCAGCCCGCCCAGGTCCATGACCTCCCACGCCCTGGTGTGGTTGCCCGGCTCGAACGATCCGGGCGCCAGGGTCGGCGGGGTCTGCACGACCTCCTGGGTGTCCTTGAAGCCGCTGGAGACCAGCCAGTACAGGGGGCCGAGGAAGGCGAGGGTGAAGGCTCCCACGACGAGGGCGAAGGCCACCCGGTGGACGGCCCTGCCGCGGGGCCTGGCGAGCCGGGCCGGCGATATGAGCGTGCGTGTGGACATGCTGGGCTCCCGGTCCTACTCGTTCTCGGCGCGGCTGAGCCTGACGTACGCCGCCGAGAACCCGGCGAGCAGCACGAGCAGGAGCAGGCCGAGGGCCGCCGCGGCACCGTAGTCGTTGAAGTTGAAGGCGTACTGGTAGATGAGGTAGACGACGGTCGTGGTCGAGCCTTCCGGTCCCGCGCCGCCCGTCAGCAGGAACGGTTCGACGAAGACCTGCATGGTGGCGATGATCTGCATCAGCAGCATGAGCGACAGCACGAAGCGCGTCTGCGGGATGGTCACGTGCCAGACCCTGCGGAGCACGCCGGCCCCGTCCAGCTCGGCCGCCTCGTACAGCTCGCCGGGGATGCCCTGGAGCGCCGCGAGGTAGATGAGGGTCGCGCCGCCCATGTTCATCCAGGTCGAGGCGATGACGACCGAGAGCATCGCGGTGTCCGGGTCCTGGAGCCACTGCTGCGCCGGCAGTCCGAGGAGGCCGAACAACTCGTTGAACAGGCCGTAGCCGGGGTCGTACAGGTACTTGAACAGCAGGACCGAGGCGACGGGCGGCAGCATCACCGGCAGGTAGACGAGCAGCCTGAGGTAGCCCTTGCCGTGCCGGAACTCGTTGATCACCACGGCGGCCAGGAACGGCACGGCGAAGCCGAGGACCAGCGCCAGGAGGGTGAACAGCACGGTGTTGCGCCACGCCTGCCAGAACGCCGGGTCGTTGAACACGGTGGCGAAGTTGTCCAGCCCCACCCATGTGGTCTCGCCTCCCTCGGTCCGCTGGAAGGCCAGCAGGAACTGGCGGACCATCGGGTACCAGGAGAAGAACGCGAAGCACAGCACCGCGCCGATGAGGAAGCCGTGGGCGGTGAGGTTGCGTCGCAGGCTCCTGCCGAAACGGCCGCCGGGCGGCACGGGCCCCGCCGCGCGGGGCGGGGTGCGGCGGGGGGCGCCCGCCTTGCTCTGCGTCAGGCCGGGGGCCGACATCGTTGCTCCTCGGTGCTGGTGTGCCGGTTGCGCACCCGCTGCCGGCGGGGCGGCAGGCGGTGGTCCGTGCCCGTGGCCGGGCGGGGGCTCCTGGCACGGGGGCGGGCGCCGGTGCCCGCCCCCGTCCCCGGGCCCGGTCACTGCCTGGAGAGGACCTGGTTGACCTGCTTCTCCGCGGTGGAGAGCAGCTTGTCCGGGTCCGCGTCCTCGTTGGTGAGGACACCGGACATCAGGTTGTCCAGGACCTTGTAGACCTCCTGCGCCTTCGGCGGCTCGGCCTTGCCGGGGACGGGATTGTCCGTGAACGCCTTGAAGTTCTCGACCGGCATGGTCGCGTGCTCGACCCGGGCGGCGTCGTCCTCGGTCTTGGACCCGTTCTGCCAGAAGTTGGGCTGCGGGATGCCGACCGGCAGTCCGTCGGCCTTGGTGCGCGCCCAGTCGAACTGGCCCTTGCCGACGGTGAGGTTCTTGAAGTTGAGCCAGGCGATCGCGGCCTTGACCTTGTCGGGCGAGATGCCCTTCTTGATCATGTAGCCGTTGCCCCCGGCCAGGGTGTTCCGCCCGCCCGGGATCGGCCCCATGCCGAAGTTCTCGTACTCGGCGCCGAGCTGCTGGACCATGTACGCGATGTCGTCGGGCGCCGCGAGGAACATGCCGAGCTTGTCGGTGGCGATCTGCTTTTGCAGGTCGCCCCACTTCAGAAGCTGGGTCTTCCCCATGCTGTCGTCCTGCCAGCGCATGGCGTGCAGGTTGTCCACGATCCGCCGGCCCAGGTCGTCGTTGAACGCCGCCTTCCTGCCGCTGGTGTCGACGACGTCACCGCCGACGCTGTACATCTGCGCGGTGAAGTGCCACCCGCCGGTGTTGCCCGCGCTGTACTCGCCGAAGCCGGCGATGCCCTCGCCGAGGCCGGCGATCCTCTTGGCCGCGGCGCGGACCTCGGCCCAGGTCCGCGGGGGTGTGTCGGGGTCCAGGCCGGCCCGTTCGAACAGCTTGCGGTTGATCAGCAGGCCCATGGTGTAGTTGCTGGTGGGCAGGCCGTAGAGCCTGCCGTCGTGCTTGAGCGAGGAGAGGACGTTCGGGTCGATGTCCTTCAGCAGCGGCACGGTCCTGTCGTTGACGTACGCGGTGATGTCCTCCGCTCCGTCGTGGTCGAGCACCTGCGGCAGGTCGGTGAAGTAGGTGTAGAAGACGTCGGGCTGCGACTTGGCCTTCAGCATGGCCGTGAAGCGCGGCGGCTCCAGGCACTGGCCCGGGGTGGAGCGGCCCTCGATGGTGACGTGGGGATAGGTCCTGTTGAACTCCTTGACGTCCTCCTTCCACTCCCTGAGCTCGGCCGCCTTCGCCGCCGAGGGCATGCAGTCGATGGTGATCGTGACCTTGGTCTTCGGATCGAGGGGCGCGGCGGGGTCCGCGGAGCCGCCGCTCCTGGATCCGGAGTCGTCGCCGTCGCTGCTGCTCGTACCGCAGGCGGCCAGCGCGGTGAGCGTGAGGGCGCAGACGAGGGTCATGGCGCCGGCACCGCGGGCACGGCACAACCGAGCACTTCTCATGGGTGGACCCCTTCGGGCATGAACGTGGAAGGCGCCCCGCCGCCGATGCGTTGCGGGGCGCCGCTCACTCAACCACCGCCAACAAGTGAACGCAATATCTCGCGCTGATTTCGTAATTGCTCGACAGAGTCGCGTTCGACGAGGACACGCGGGGGTGCGGCAGGATGACGTCGCCCGGAAGCGGTGCCGTCCCGGCGCGGCGGGACGGTCGGCTCCGGCCCGGTCCGCGGGTCCGGTAGGGGGCCCGGTGCGGGGGTCCGGGCCCGCTCCCGGTCAGGCCGTCGCGGCCCGCGGGCCTGGCGCCTGCGCCGTGGACGCGCGGACGACGAGTTCGGGTTCGAACAGCAGCTCGCTGTGGGGCACGTCGCCGCCCTGGATCCGGGTCGCCAGCAGCTCCACCGCCGCCCGGCCCATGGCCTCGATCGGCTGGCGGACCGTGGTCAGCGGCGGCTCGGTGCAGGTCATGAACGCGGAGTCGTCGTACCCCACCACCGACACGTCCTCCGGCACCCTCAGGCCCCGCCGGCGCGCGGCCCGCACCGCCCCCAGCGCCAGGGGGTCGCTGGCGCACACGATCCCCGTCACCCCCCGGTCCAGCAGCCGCCCCGCCGCCGCCCGGCCGCCCTCCAGGGAGAACATCGACCGCTCCACGAACCCGCCGGCCGGCGAGCCGCCCGCGGGCCACGCGGCGGCACTCAGCCTGCGCCGGGACGGGATGTGGTCCGCGGGCCCGAGCACCAGCCCGATCCGCTCGTGCCCCAGCGACACCAGGTGCCGCCAGGACTGCTCGACCGCCACCGCGTCGTCGCAGGACACGCAGGGGAAGTCGAGCCCCTCGATCGCCGCGTTCACCAGCACCACGGGAACGCGGCGCTCCGCGAGCCGCCGGTAGTGCCCGTGCGGCGCGTCCGCCTGCGCGAACAGCCCTCCCGCGAAGACGACGCCGGAGACCTGCTGCTGGAGCAGCAGTTCCACGTAGTCCGCCTCCGACACGCCCCCCTTCGTCTGCGTGCACAGCACCGGCGTCAGCCCCTGCTGCGCCAGCGCGCCGCCGATCACCTCGGCGAACGCCGGGAAGATCGGGTTCTGGAGCTCCGGCAGCACCAGGCCCACCAGCCGCGCCCGCTCGCCCCGCAGTTGCGTCGGCCGCTCGTAGCCCAGCACGTCCAACGCGGTCAGCACCGACTGCCGGGTCGCCTCCGACACTCCCGGCTTGCCGTTGAGGACCCGGCTGACCGTGGCCTCGCTGACCCCGGCCTTCATCGCCACCTGAGCAAGTCGTCGCGTCATGCGCGCAAGCGTAGCGCAAGCCATGCAAAGGCTTGCGCTACGCTTTTCAGCCGCGATACGGCTCGTCCGGTGGCCGGCGCACCGCGGGGGGCGCGGTCAGTCGCGCGGCGTCTGCCGGGCCCGTGGGGCCGGGTCCGGGGCCGAAGCCAGCGTCGCGGAGCGGTTGATCACGAACTGCGAGCCCGGTTCGACCACGATGTCGCCCTGGGCGGAACCGATGATGGTGACACCGGTCAGGGTGGCGCTGCCGCGCGCCCCGGCCATGGCGAGGATCCCGGACCCGTTGTTCGACTTGTCGATGGTCACGTTCCTGATCTGGACGCCGGGCATGGCGCCGCCGCCCGTCTTGAACTGGATGCCGTCGTAGGTCGAGTCGCGGATCTCCGTGTCACGGATCGTGACGCCGGGGATGTCCTGGCCCTGTGCGAACAGGGTGATCGCGCCGAACTCCTGCGCCTCGCCCCAGAAGGCGCCGCCCGTGCGGTGCAGGGCGTTGTTGGCGATGAGGGTCTGGCCGGAGAAGGGCAGCGGGTCGTGGTCGGTGGCCAGCATGATCCCCGGGTAGTTCATGGTGTCGGAGATCAGGTTGTTCTCGATCGTGTTGCCGTACCCGCCGTAGATCGCGACGCCGTTGGCGCGCCAGGGCAACTGGATCGTGTTGTTGGTGAAGTGGTTGTCGTGGCCGATGTCCACCGAGGTGTCCTTCACGTACTTGCTGGCCCACACCGCGAGCGCGTCGTCGCCGGTGTTGCGGAAGGAGGAGTTGTGGACGGTCGAGTTGCGTGTGCCGTTGGCGAAGTTGACGCCGTCGGCGTAGGTGTTGCGGATGCGCACGCCGGTGAACTCGACCCGGTCGCCGGGACCCCACAGCTCGGGGATGTTGGCGTGGTCGCGGCCGACCCAGGCGCCGACGTTGGCGTGCTCGATCCACACGTTGGTGATCTTGGTGTCCTTGCCGAAGCGGCCGTTGAGGGCGACGCCGCCCTCCGCGTTGCCGTCGCCGCCCCGGATGGTGCCGGAGCCGAAGACGGCGATGTCGGAGATCCGGGTGTTGTCGTCGATGTCGAAGCCGAAGTTGCCCTCGTGCGGGTGGTTGATGCCGCCGGCCTGGTGGGGCGGGGTGAGCGCGTACAACTGGGAGTGCCACATGCCGGCGCCGCGGATGGTGACGTCCCGGATGCCCACCTGGTTGTACTGGCCCCGGTCGAGCGGGTCGTCGGTGAGGATCTTCTTCTCCTGGCGCCACTGGCCCGCGGGGATCCACACGCAGGGGATCTCGCCCTTCTGGTCGGCCGTGACGGCGCGCTGGATGGCGTCCGCGTCGTCGATGCCGTCGTTGGGGACGGCCCCGTAGGCGGTGATGGAGGCGCACTGGTCGGGCTTGGCGGCCGGTGGCGCGACCTGCTCCAGGTCGATCAGGTCGATGATGTGGAAGGCGGCGTCGTCACCGGCGTCGCGTTGCAGACGGAACTTCGTGCCCACCGGGTAGGTCTGGGTGAGCAGCGCGTGGGACTCGTCGAACAGCCGCCGGGCGTCGCCGCCGGGCCGGTTGGTCAGTCCCTCCGGGTCGTCGGTGGTGCCGTAGAGCCAACTGTGCTTGGACGACAGGGTCAGCTTGCGCACGAACCGGCCGTCGGCGTAGAGGCTGATGGTGGCCTCGCGGCCGCCGCCCGCCGCCGCGTCCGGGATCGAGTTGCGCACGACGATCGAGTTCGCCGGGGTGGTGGAGGTGATCTCCACGTACTGCCCGGTGGCGTCCAGGCGCACCGACTGGCGGCCGGAGGACTCGGTGGCGAAGTTGGTGTGGCCGAAGGTGCGCTTGGCGTCCGCCTTCAGCAGGGTGCCGTTGTGGCGGCCGTCCTCCGCCTCGTACTCGACGTACGGCACGGCCGCGCCGCGGCCGACGACCAGGGAGCGGGCGAAGGTGTTGTTGTCCTCGTTGGTCTCGGCGACGACGGCGGTGGCGTCGGCCGTCGCGGTGAGCGCGGACGAGCCGCCGGTGGCGGTCCACTCGCCGCTGACGGCCACGGTGGCCGAGCCGCCGGCGAGGATGCCGCCCGTGGCGCCGTCGAGGGTGGTACCGCCGACCGTGAGCCGGGTGACGGATCCGGCGGGCACCGCGCTGGTGCCCCGGTTGTGCACGGCGACGGTGAAGGTGACCTTGGCGCCGACCGCGGGCGCGGACGGGTTGCTGGTGATGCCGGTGACCGCCAGGTCGGGGCCGGGGGCCTGCCCGACGACCAGCTTCGCGGCGGCGTTGCGGCTGTTGTTGCTGTTGTCGAGTTCGGCGACGGTGTCGGTCGGGTCGACGACGGCGGAGACTGTGTAGCTGCCCATGGCCCGCTTGCCGACCGTGACCGGCACCTTCGCCGACGCGCCCGGGGCGAGGGCGCCGACGGGGGCGCTGCCGGCCACGGTGCCTTCGAGGCTGACGTCGACGGTGGTCGCGGGCGCGGCGGCGGTGCCGCCGTTGCGGACCGTCGCCTCGACGGTGACCGGGTCCGCCTCGCTGGGTGACGCCGGGGACCAGGCCAGCTCGGTGACGGTGAGGTCGGGGGCGGGCGCGGCCGTGCCGACGACCTGGAGCTCGGCGACCTGTCCCCCGCCGGCGCCGGTGTTGCCGAAGAATTGCAGGCGCACGTCCGCGTACCGGCCGGAGACCGGGATGGTCACCGTGTTGGCGTTGCCCGACGGGCTGAAGGTGTGGTCGGCCCGGTCCTTCAGCGAGGTGAAGCCGGACGCTCCCGCCTGCCGGCCCAGCACCTGGATGCTCTGGGTGCGGGTGCCCCAGGCCGGGTCGGGGTTCAGCTTGACGACCACGCCGCTGAGGTCGGCGTCGGCGCCGAGCCGCACGGTGAGCGTCGACGGCTGGCCGCTCGCCTCCCAGTAGGTGGCGGTGCTGCCGTCGTTGGCGTTGGCCGCGACGTAGTCCTGGGTGGTGGACGACGCCTCGATCGGCTTGCGCAGCGCCAGGTTGGTGCCCGTCGGCGGCACGGTCCCGTCCTCCCCGCGGACCTCCACCTCGGAGAGCTGGGCGGCGTTCCAGCCCGTGTTGGCGCTCACCTGCACCCGCACGTACCGGGCCTCGGCCGCGACGTCGACCGCCACGGTGTTGCCGGACGACGGGGAGAAGCTCCGCCCGCCCGAGGACAGGGTGGTGAAGTCCCGGCCGTCGGTGCTGCCCTGCACGCTGACCGTCTCGGTGCGCGGCTCCCAGGAGGCGGGGAGCTTGAGCAGCACCTCGTCGAGGCTCACCCTGCCGCCGAGGTCGATCTGCACCCACTGCGGGAACGAGCCCGGGGGGCCTTCCCAGTAGGACGCCTGGCTGCCGTCGGTGACGTTGGCCGCCGGGTAGGACCCGTGCGCCCCGCTGGCCGTCACCGGCCTGCCGAGGGCCAGGTTCGGCCCTTCCGCGGCGTCCTCGGCCGCCTCGGCCGCCGCCGCGGGCAGCGGCGCGACCGCGAGCAGTCCCGCGGCCACCAGGCCGGCGAGCAGCCGCCAGCCGCGATGTCTCCCTCTCATGAGCACCTCTCGTTCCCTTCCTGGGCACCCGGCGCCGCCCCCGCCACCCGCCGCCCTCGGCACGCAGGAGGGTGTGAGGGGGTGGTGGGGCTGATGGGTCGTGTGCACCGGTGGACGATGACGCGATGACCGGGCATCGGAGATGCCCTGATGAAGCTCGAACCGCTCGCGATCCAAAAGTTGAGCGATCTCGTCAATCTTTTGCAGCTCGGTGACAGGTTTCTACCGGGTAACGCCTTTGTCAACGGCTCGGTACCCGGCAGCGCCCACCGGACGGCCCGCGAAGGGCCCCGGGCCGGGCCGCCCAAATATTCCTTGACACGAATATTCGTGGTGAGGAATGCTTCTGCCCATGGACGCACTCCTCACCGCACTGGCCGACCCGGCCCGCTGGCGGCTCGTGAACCTGTTGGCCGAGCGGCCCCGCTCGGTCGGCGTCCTGGCGCAGCTCGCCGGGGCGCGGCAGCCGCAGACGACCAAGCACTTGCAGACCCTCGAGCGCGCCGGCGTCGTCACCTCGCAGCGCACGGGCCAACGCCGCGTCTACGCGCTCCGGCCCGCCGCCCTGCGGGAGCTGGCCGCCGCGCTCGACCGGCTCGCCGACACCGCGGATCGGGACGGCGGCCCGCACGCCACCTTCGACCGCTACGGGCTCAGCCTCCGCGCGGAGCGGCTCGCCGCGGCGGAGCCGGGGTGGGCCGACGGCCGATCGTTCGGGTTCCGGCGGTCGCTGGCGGGGCGCCCCGAGCTGGTGTGGCGGCACCTGACCGAGGCGTCCCTGCTCGCCCGGTGGTGGACGCCCGAGGACCTCAGGGTCTCCGAGCTGGTCTTCGAGGCGCGGCCGGGCGGGCGGATCGTCCAGGAGTACCGCGACGCCGAGGACGCCGACGGCCGCGAACCGGTCGCCGGGCGCGCGGAGGGGGTCGTCGAGGAGGTACGCCCCGGTGAGCGCCTCGCCTACCGGCTCTCCCCGCTGCTCCCCGGCGGCGGCCCCGCCTTCACCGCCCACGTCGAGCTGTGCCTGCGGCCCACCGACAGCGGCACCGACACCAACACCGGCACCGAACTGGACGTCCGGTACCGGATCACCGACAGCACCATCGACTCCGCGGACTTCGTCGCGGGCATCGAGATCGGCTTCGGCCAGAGCCTCGACAAGCTCGCGGCGGTCCTCGCCGAGAACGCGCACCACACCGACACAAGGAGCACCAAGTGACCGAGCAGACCACCGGCCGCAGGGTCGTCACCAACATCGCCCTCTCCCTCGACGGCCGCTACGCCGCGCCGGACAACCCTCGGGACATGGGCTGGGTGATGCCGTACGCCGTCACCGACGTCGCCCGCGACCACCTGACCCGCCTGTGGGAGCCGGCGACGACGGCCCTGCTGGGTCGGGTCAACGCCGAGGGGTTCCTCGGGTTCTGGCCCACCGTCATCGGCATGGAGGGCGCCGACCCGCGCGACGAGGGCTTCGCGAAGTGGCTCGTCGGCGCCGACAAGGTGGTCCTCTCCTCCACCCTCGGCGAGGCGCCGTGGGAGCGGACGACGATCGCCGACAGGCCGGCCGCGGAGGTGGTCGCGGACCTCCGGGCGACCGAGGGCGGCGACATCCTCGTGCTCTCCAGCGCCAGCGTCATCAAGGCGCTGCTGGCCGCCGACCAGGTGGACCGGCTGGCGTTCACGGTCTTTCCGGTCTTCCTCGGCGGCGGGCCGCGCCTCTTCGACGACGGCCTGCCCGCGGGGCGGTGGACGCTGGTCGGCCAGACTGCGGGCGAGCACGGCACACTGGCCCTCGTCTACGACCGCGTCCGCTGAGCCGTACGCTCAGGCGGGAGCGGGAGCGGAGACGGAGACGGGCGCGGGCGGCGCGGGGGAGCCGTCGCGCACCGTGCGGTGACAACGTTGTAAGCTGCTCCTCTCGTCTCCCGCGCGCCAGCGGAGGCGGACACGGGGGTCGCACGGAGTGCTGAACCGTCCCGGGTTGGTGAGGTGAGCCGTATGGGTGGTGTGCGCCTCAAGGACGTGGCCGAGCACGCGGGTGTGTCCATCAAGACCGTTTCCAACGTCGTACGCGGCGCCAAGCACGTGTCCGAGGACACCCGGCAGCGGGTGCTGCGTTCCATCGCGGAGCTGGGCTACCAGCCCCACTCCTCGGCGCGGCATCTGCGGACCGGGCGGAGCGGCATCCTGGCCCTGGCGGTGCCGGACCTGACGGCCCCGTACTTCGCCGAGCTGGCCGCGGCGGTGATCGCCGCCGCCAAGACCCGCTCCTACACGGTGCTCATCGAGGACACCGGCGGCGACCCGGAGGAGGAGCAGCGGATCGCCTGCGGGCTGGGCGCGTCGCTCATCGACGGGGTGCTGCTCAGCCCGCTGCGGCTGGACCAGGCGTCGCTGGCCGCCCGACCCCGGCGGGTGCCGCTGGTGCTGCTCGGCGAGCGGGACTACCACCTGTCGGTGGACCATGTGCTGATCGACAACGTGTCCGCCGCCCGGGAGGCCACCGCCCATCTGCTGGCGCTGGGCCGCCGCCGGGTGGCCGTCCTCGGTGCCCAGCGCGGCGCCGCCTCGGCCACCGCCCACCAGCGGGTGCGCGGGTACCAGGAGGCCCTGTACGCGGCCGGGGTGCCCTACGACCCGTCGCTGACCGCCGAGGTCGCCGAGTACCGGCTGGCGGACGGCGCCGCGGCGATGCGCGCGCTGCTCGACCTGCCCGAGCCCCCCGACGCCGTGTTCTGCTGCAACGACATGCTGGCGCTGGGGGCCGTGCGCGCGGCGGCCCACCGGGGGCTGCGGGTGCCGGAGGATCTGGCGGTGGTCGGGTTCGACGACGTGGAGCTGGCCCGGTACTCGGTGCCCTCCCTCACCACCGTCGCGCCCGACAAGGCCGAGCTGGCCGGGCTGGCGGTGGAGACGCTGCTGCGCCGGGTGGACGGCGCCGCGGAGGACGGCCCCGCCCTGCGGTACGCCGGGCACCGGCTGGTCGTGCGGGAGAGCAGCGGCGGCGGGGCGGGGTGAGCCGGGTGGGCCCGCCCGGCGGGCGGTGCGCTACCGGTCCGGGTCCCGCCGGCTCTCGATCGCGGCGGGGCGCGACTGCGCCGCCCTGACGCGGTCCACGTCGAGCTTGTCGGCGCGGTCGAAGCGGTAGATGCCGTTGTGCTCCTGGAAGACGTCGGTGAGCTGGGTGTAGCAGTAGCCGAACATGCCGGGGTCGTCCAGCAGCACCCCGACCAGCCCCTCGAACCGCCGGTGCAGCTCCTCCTCGGTGCGCGGGCGGGCGCCGTAGCCCCAGGAGGAGGTGTTGTCGGCGCCGGTGGCGGCGGTGTCGTCCGGGTCCCACCAGATGCCGCCGAACTCGCTGATGAAGTAGGGCTGGCCGCGGTAGGGGAGGGAGAAGGGCTTGCCCGGCGCGCGCCGGTTGGCGAAGGGCCGGCCCTCGGCCAGGCCGGACAACTGCTCGGCGAAGGCCGCGGGGTCCTGCTCGTAGTTGTGCGCGTCCCACACCTCGGTCTCGGGGACGCGGTGGGAGTACCCGGAGGCGTCGATGACCGGACGTGTGCCGTCGGCCGCCTTGGTGGCGAGGAACATCGCCCGGGTGACGTCGTCGAGCTGGGTGATGCGGTCGTGCAGCACCTGGTGGGTCTCGTTCAGCGGGCACCAGCCGATGATCGACGGGTGGGAGTAGTCCCGTTCCACGGCCTCCAGCCACTGGGCGGTGTAGGAGGCGGTGGGCCTCTGGTTGTCGCCCTCCGGCCCCTGGCCCGAGCAGCCCCAGTCGCCGAACTCGCCCCACACCAGGTAGCCGAGGCGGTCGGCGTGGTGGAGGAAGCGCTCCTCGAAGACCTTCTGGTGCAGGCGGGCGCCGTTGAAGCCGGCGCGCATCGCCAGGGTGATGTCCCGGACGAGGGCCTCGTCGCTGGGGGCGGTCATCAGGCCGTCGGGGTACCAGCCCTGGTCGAGCACCAGGCGCTGGAAGACCGCCCGGCCGTTGAGCAGGACCGCCTTGCCGTCGATGGCGACGGAGCGCAGACCCGCGTAGCTGCCGGCGGCGTCCACCACCGCGCCGTCCGCGTCGAGCAGCTCCAGGTGCAGCCCGTACAGGTGCGGGTCCTGCGGGCACCACGGCCGCAGTCGCTCCGCGGGCACGGTGAGCCGCAGGCGGGGGGTGAGGTCCAGGTCGGCCCGGGTCTCGGCGCGGTCCAGCTCGCCCGACTCGTCGCTGAGCACGGCCCGCACGCGCAGTCCGCGACGGTTGGCGGACAGCGGCAGTTCCAGGTGGAAGCAGGAGCCGGCCAGGTCAGGGGTGATGCGCGGACGGCGCAGCCGGACCTCAGGGACCGGCTCCAGCCACACCGTCTGCCAGATGCCCGTGGTGCGGGTGTAGTTGCAGTCGGTGTTGGCGTACCAGACGGCCTGCTTGCCCCTGGCCTGCACCGCGTGGCGGGTGTCGCGGGCGCGCACCACGACGACGGCCTCCTCGCCGGGGGCGGCGGCGTCGGAGATGTCGGCGCTGAACGGGGTGAAGCCGCCCCTGTGGCGGGCCACCTCGACGCCGTTGACCCACACGGTGGCGTCGTGGTCCACGGCCTGGAAGTGCAGCAGGATCCGCCGCCCGGCCCACCGCTCGGGCAGGTGCACGGTGCGGCGGTACCAGACGGCCTCCATGAAGTCGGTGTTCCCGACGCCCGACAGTTCGGACTCCGGGCAGAACGGCACGGTGATGCGTGAGCGCAGTTCGCGGTGGAGCAGCCCGCGCTCCACACCGGAGTCGCCGTGGTCGATCTCGAACTGCCAGGTGCCGTTGAGGCACAGCCAGTCGGGACGGGTGAACTGGGGCCGCGGGTACTCGGGGCGGGGCACGTCGGCGAAGGGGGAGACGCTCATCGGGTCCTCGGGGAGAGGTCGCCCTGCTCGGCGGGCGGCGGGGGCGGGCGGGGGCGGGCGGGGACGGGCAGCGGGGGCTGGAGTCGATGCGCCCAGCCGTGCGTACAACGTTGTACACGCGATCACGTACAAGCGCCAGGCCGGGGCCGCCGAGGTGAGCGCGGATGGCCAAGAACGAGTAAAAGCCTGCCCCGCGACGCCCTTCCGACCAGTCCGTTCACCGCGACAGGGGCGAAGGAGGCGGCTTGGGGCCCCGGCGCTCCCCCTGTGACAGCTCTTTACAGCGGCATGCATCGTTGTAATAGTGCCTGCCACGCCGTTCACCCTCGGTTGACGGAGCGTTGCACCGCAGGCCGTCCTCCTCAGCCCGAAGCGACTTCCAAGGGGCTTCCCATGCACCTTTCGCCCGGCCTTCCCGTTTCCTCCCCGCCGCGCCGCCGGTTCCTCGGCATGGTCGGCGCCGCCGTCGGCGGCGGCCTGCTCACGGCCTGCGGCGGGGGCGGCGGCGGTCCCGCCGACGGTCCCGCGAGGGCGGGCAAGGAGTACACCGGCGCCTACACGGGTCCCAAGGTGTCGCTCACGTTCTGGAACGGCTTCACCGGCGGCGACGGCCCGTACATGAGGAAGTTGGTCGACCGGTTCAACACCGAGCACGACAACATCAAGGTCACCATGACCACCACGCAGTGGGCCGACTACTACAAGAAGGTCCCCGCCGCGGTGGCGGTGGGCAAGGGCCCCGATGTCGGCATAGCGCACCAGCACTGGCTGGCCACGCTCGCCGCCCGCCGCGCCATCCTCCCCCTCGACGACGTGGCCCGCGAGCTGAAGCTCGCCGAGTCCGACTTCATCCCGGCGCTCTGGCAGGCGGGGATGTACCAGGACCGGCGCTACGGCATCCCCCTCGACGTGCACTGCCTGGCGTCCTACTGGAACACCGACCTGGCGGGGCGGGCCGGGGTCGAGGACCCCTCGACCGGTTTCGACGCGGCCCTGGCCGCGCTGGCGGACGGTCCCGCGAAGCAGCCGTTCTGGATACCCAACCAGTGGCCCGCGCACATGGTCTTCCTGTCGCTGCTGTGGCAGAACGGCGGCGAGCCGTTCACCGCGGACGCGGAGAGGGCCGCCTTCGACTCCGACGCCGGCGTCGCCGCGCTCACCTGGATGGTCGAGCAGATCAAGAAGGGGTACAGCCCGAAGAACGTCGCGCTCGACACCCAGTACAACGCCTTCAAGACCGGCCGCAACGCGGTCATCTGGGACGGCATCTGGCAGATCAACGACCTGCGGGCCACGGCGGCGAACCTGAAGTGGCGCATGGGGTTCCTGCCCACCGTCGGCGACACCCCGGCCGTGTGGGCCGACGGGCACAACTTCGTCCTGATGAACAACAGGTCCGGCGACGACAAGCTCGCCGCGGCGAAGACCTTTATCGACTGGGTCGGGCAGCACTCCGCCGAATGGGCCGACGCCGGCATGATCCCCGCCCGCAACTCCGCCCGGGCCGGCGCCGCCTTCCGGGACCGCCCGCAGGCGGCCGTGGCCACGAAGCTGGACGCCTTCCGCTTCCTGCCCGCCGTGCCGGGCATCGACGACGTGGGCACCCAGTCCTATGTCACGGCCGTCGCCAAGGCGGTCCTCGGGCAGGAGACCCCGAAGCGGGCGCTGGCCGACGGCGCCCGCACGGCGAACCAGTTGCTGGCGAACAACCGCGAGAAGTTCGGGAGCTGACCGCCCGATGCCCCTCCCGCCTTCCCCCGCGACCTCCCCGCGGGACGGAGCGGCCGTGGCGGCCCGACGGGCGGCTCCCCACGCCCGGCGGGCCGCCGCTCGCCGCGAGACGGCCGCCGCCTACCTGTTCCTGGCGCCCTACCTGCTGCTGTTCGGCGTCTTCGTGCTCCTGCCGGTGGGCCTGGGCGTGTGGATGAGCCTGCACGACTGGGACCTCACCCTGCCCGGCCACCCCTGGACGGGGCTGCGCAACTACACCGAGCTGTTCAGCGGCGACTCCGTCACCCGCGACGACTTCTGGCGCAGCATGCGCGCCACCGGCGTCTTCACCGCCATGAGCGTGCCGCTGCTCATCGTGGTGCCGCTGGCGGTGGCGCTGGTGATGAACGGCAGGTTCCGCGGCCGGAACCTCTTCCGCGCGGTGTACTTCGCGCCGTACGTGCTCGGCGTGGTCGTCGTCAGCATCTGCTGGCGGTACCTGCTCGACAGCAACATCGGCGCCGTCAACCACTACCTCGGCGAGCTCGGCCTGCCCGACGACATCGCCTGGACCACCTCGGTGCCGGCGGCCTGGTTCTCCCTGGTCGGCGTCACCGTCTGGTGGACGCTCGGCTTCAACGCCGCCATCTTCCTGGCCGGGCTCCAGGACATCCCCGCCGAACTCCACGAGGCCGCCCGCATCGACGGAGCCGGCCCCTGGCAGCGGTTCCGCCACGTCACCCTGCCGGGGCTGCGGCCGGTGACGCAGTTCGTCACCGTCAACACGCTGATCGCCTCGGCCAACATGTACGGCCAGTCGCTGCTGCTGACCGGCGGCGCCCCGGGCACCGAGACCAGGACCGCGATCGTGTACATCGCCGACACCGGGCTGAAGAACTTCGACGTCGGACGGGCGTCGGCGATGAGCTTCACCCTCACCGTGTGCCTCGGCCTGCTCAGCGCCGCGGTCTTCCTCGCCTTCCGCAACCGAAAGTCGTGATCGGCATGGCCGCCTCCTCCCCAGCCCCCTCCCCCGCCGCGGCGGCCCGCGTCCGCCGCCCGTCCCCCGCGGCCGTGGTCCGCTGCACGACCCTGGTCGTGCTCACCGTGCTGTTCGCCGCGCCCCTGGTGTTCATGGCCGTCACGTCGTTCAAGACGCAGGCCGACGCGATCGCGCCCACCCCGCAGTGGATACCGGACCACCCCACCACGGGCGGCTACGAGGCGGTGGACAGGGCCTCCAGCGGCGAGGTGGCGCGCTGGTTCGCCAACAGCCTCGTCGCCGCGGCGGGGCAGGCGCTGCTGATCGTGGTCACCGCCTCGATGGCCGCCTATCCGCTGGCCCGTATGCGCTTCGCCGGGCGGCGCGCGGTCTTCGCGGTGGTGGTGTCCACCCTGTTCGTCCCCTCGGTGATTCTCATCGTGCCCAACTACGTCATCGTCAGCGAGCTGAACTGGCTGGACAGCCTCCCGGCGATCGTCATCCCCGGGGCGGCGAGCGCCTTCGGCGTGTTCTACATGCGGCAGTTCTTCCTCGGGCTGCCGCGCGAGCTGGAGGAGGCCGCCGCGCTGGACGGCGCCGGCCGGCTGCGGACCTTCCTCCAGGTCGTGCTGCCGCTGGCCCGGCCCGCCCTGGTCACGCTGGCGCTGCTGGCGTTCCTCACCAACTGGAACGACTTCCTGTGGCCGATCTACGTCCTGTTCTCCGGTGAGAACCTGACCCTGCCCGCGGGCCTCGCCACCCTCCAGAACGCCAACGCGGTGCGCTACGACATCCTCATGGCGGGCGCCATGATCGCCGCCGTGCCGGTGCTGCTGCTGTACGCCTTCGCGCAGCGGTACGTGGTCGAGGGTGTGGCCCGCAGCGGGGTCAAGGGCTGACGGCGGCTCGCGCCGCCCCGGAGTGTCCCCGGCTCCCCGCCTCCCGAGCCGTTACCATTTGTCCGTACAGATGGTGGTTCGCACGCTGTCACGCTCCCTGGCAGCACCCCGCGGTGTGACACTGTCCGAGCAGGTCACAGGCGTGACGCAGGGAGCGTGACACCCTCGTGCCGCGGGTCAGCGCCTGACGGGCCGCCACGGGCAGGAGTCGCTCAGCCCGCCCTCGGCGCGCGGGCGACCGACTCGGCGAACTCCGTGCCGCGGCCCCGGACCGCCCGTTTACCCGGCGGGTAATGGCCGCGGAGCGCGCGGGCGGGCAGGCTGGTCGTCCACAGGCCACCGGGCGCGAAGCCCGGGGGAAGCGGCCCCGATCCGAGGCCGGACGGCGAACAGCCGAACGACGAACAGGAGTCCCCACATGCCCGCCTACGCCATCGGCAACCTCCGCCCGCCGTCCCGTCTGCCCGAGGAGGTCCTGGTGTACATGGAGCGCATCCAGCAGACCATGGACCCCTACGGCGGGCGGTTCCTGGTGCACGGCGCCCCGGAGCGCGAGGTCCGGGAGGGCGCCTGGCCCGCCGCGCTCGTCATCATCGCCTTCCCCTCCATGGCCGACGCCCGCGCCTGGTACGACTCCCCCGCCTACCGGGAGCTGCTGCCGCTGCGCACCCGGCACATGGACGGCGACGTCCTGCTGATCGACGGCCTCCCGGCGGACTACGACCCGTCCGCGACGGCGGCCGCCATCCGGGTCGCGCAGAGCGCGGCCTGAGCCCCGCGGGGCGCCGTCCGGCCGGATGTCGTCAACATTGGTTGACGAACCGGAGGGCCGGTCAACTATGGTTGACGCATGGACGTGGAGCAACTGACCCGACTCGCGGCCTCGACGGCCGACGACGACCCCCTGGTGGGACTGGGCGCGGTGGCGCGGCTGCGCGCCGAGACGGAGCGCATCGAGGCGGTGCTGGTGCGCCGCGCGCGCAACAACGGCGCCACCTGGCCGCAGATCGCCGCGGCCATGGGCGTCTCCAAGCAGGCGGTCCACAAGAAGCACGGCGGCCGCGGCCTGTTCGGCGGCCGCTCATGACCGCCGCGCTCCACGACGACGGGCGGCTCGCCGCCAGGCTCGGCGAGCTGCTGGGCCCGCGCCACCCGGTCGCCGCGGCGGCCGTCGTCTCGCCGCGGGGCACGACCGTGGCCGGGCGCGGCGCCGACCTCGACGCCGACTTCGAGATCGGCTCGATCAGCAAGGGCGTCACCGGGCTGCTGTACGCCGACGCGCTCGCGCGAGGCGAGGTAGGCCCCGGCACCACCCTGGGCGAGCTGCTGCCGCTGGGCGAGGCGCCCGCCGCGCGGGTGACGCTGGCTTCGCTGAGCACCCATTCGTCCGGCCTGCCCAGACTGCCCGAGTCCGCGCGGCCCTGGCGGCGCACCCTCGCCCTGTGGCTGCGCGGGACCAACCCCTACGGCGAGGACCTCCGACAGCTACTCGACCAGGCCCGGCAGGTCGCGCTGGGCGAGCCGCGGCCCCGCTACTCCAACCTCGGGTTCGAACTGCTCGGCCACGCCCTCGCCGGCGCCGCCTCGACCACCTACGCGGAGCTCCTCGACCGGCGCGTCGCCGGCCCTCTGGGGCTCGACTGCTTCTACGCCCCGGCGACGGCCGACCGGCTCCGCCCCAAGGCGCTCACCGGCAGGACCCGCCGCGGACGGCCGCGGCAGCCCTGGACCGGCGAGGGAGTCGGGCCGGCGGGCGGCATCAGGGCCTCCATCACCAGCATGGCCCGCTTCACCGCGGCGCTGCTCGACGGCAGCGCCCCGGGCACCGCCGCGCTCGACCCGGTCGCCCGGTTCGGCGCGGGTGCCCGCATCGGGGCCGCGTGGATCACCATCCAGGCGAAGGACCGGCCGATCACCTGGCACAACGGCGGCACCGGCGGCTTCAGGTCCTGGCTCGGCCTCGACCGCGACAGCGGCACCGGCGTCGTCCTCCTCTCCGCCACCTCCGCATCGGTCGACCGCCACGGGTTCGCGCTCCTCGCCGAGTACACCCGCGACGGCGCCCCCGGTGCCCGCACCGACCCGGCCGGCCCCGAGGACGCGGCGCGGGACTGACCGCGGCGCGCACCCTCGGGCGGCGGCACGGCGGCACGGCGGCCACCGGGCCCCCGGTCTGAGCCGCCCGGGGGCGGGTGGTGCCTGCCGGTGGATCGGCTACCCGGCGGAGGACTCCGGCGTGCCGGGGCGCCGGTCGTAGGTGAGGAAGGCCGCCCCGTTGGGCAGGACGGTGTGCCCGCTGAGGTTCCAGGCGCTGGGCGCGAACGGTGTGGTGGTGGCGAACAGCGGTATTCCCGCGCCGATGGTGAGCGGGCTCAGCTTCACGATCATGCGGTCGATCTCGCCGTACAGCGCCCCGGCGAGCCCGGCGCCGCCGACCAGCCAGATGTCCTTGCCGTCCTCCCGCTTCAGCTTGCGCACCGCCTCCACCGGGTCGTCGGCGACGAGTTCGACCCCGGGGTCGGGGCATTCGCGCATCGTCCGGCTGAAGACCAGGTGCCGCAGGTGGGGGTAGGCGTCGGTGACGCCCACCGCGAGGCCGATCTCATAGCTCTTGCGCCCTTCGACGACGGTGTCGAAGCGCGTGCCCTCGGCGGTGATGCCGAGTGCGGCCCGGGCCGGGCCGGGCAGGGTCTCGGGGTATTCGGCGATCAGGTGCTGGATGTAGTCCTCCGAGGGTGCCCAGAAGCCGCCGGGGCCGGTGGGGTCGGAGCCGTCCGGGCCGGCGATGAAGCCGTCGAGGGTGGAGGCGATGAGGTACACGAGCTTTCGCATGGGGATCCTTCGTCGGTTGCTTTGTCGGTTGATCGACGGCCCGGAGCCGGTGGTGCGGTGCGGTCGCCGGAGGAGTCTCCCGCGGTGAGGGTCCGCTCCACGGCCCGCGCGATCAGCTCAGGCGCGGTCCCGTGCCCTGCTGAGGCCTGGTCGGCTTGAAGTACTACAAGCAAAGCACTACATATGAACCACGTCAAGCGAAGTACTTCAAGCGATGTGCCCACCGGTGGGCGCCGCCGTGCGGCCGGCCGGGCCACCCCCGGTCACCGCACCGCTTCGCGGGGTGCCCCCCGCGAAGCGGTGCGGCGGGTCTGGCCTTACCCTGCGGCCATGACTGACACACCGCCGTTGACTCCCTCGGAAGCCTTCGAACTGCTGCTGACCGGCAACCGGCGCTTCGTCGCGGGCGCGCCGCAGCACCCCAACCAGGACGCCGCGCGCCGCGCCGAGACCGCGCCCGCCCAGCGCCCGTTCGCGGTGCTCTTCGGCTGCTCCGACTCACGCCTGGCCGCTGAGATCATCTTCGACCGGGGTCTCGGGGACCTGTTCGTGGTCCGCACCGCGGGCCATGTGGCGGGATCCGAGGTACTGGGCACCATCGAGTACGGCGTGAGCGTGCTGGACTGCCCCCTGGTGGTGGTGCTGGGCCACGACTCGTGCGGCGCGGTCGCCGCCGCGCGCGCCGCCGTGTCCGACGGCGTCGCCACCACCAGCTATGTGCGCGACGTCATCGAGCGCGTCACGCCCAGCATCCTGGCCGCCCGCGCCGCCGGGCTCACCGAGGACGACGACATTCTCGCCGAGCACATACGGCACACCGTCGATCTCCTGCTGGACCGCTCCCGGGTGCTCTCCGACCAGGTCGCCGCCGGGCGCACCGCCGTGGTGGGCCTGTCCTACCGGCTGGCCGACGGCAGCGCCCGGGTCGTCACGACCCGCGGCCTGCCGACGGACGCTGCCGCGCCGGGCCCGGACGCCTGAGCGACTGCCCCGGCCGCCGGCGGCCGGGACGGTGATCGCCCGCCGGGCCGGGCGGCGGTGGTACGTCGCCCGGCCCGGCGCTCCCGGGTTCCGGCGATGCGGGCGATCGCGGCCACGTCGGCGTTGTCGCGCGCGGCGGCGGGGGTGTCCGCCGGCGGGGCCAGGGCGCCCGGGTGGTCGTAGGCGATGCGAACCACGAGCCCGCCCCGCGGGGGAAGACGCGACGATCGACGCGTGATCCGGGCGGGATGCCCGACGGATGGCGGGTGATCTTCGGGGGAGCGGCCGCGAGGATGGCCGCCATGGATCCCGAACTGGAAGCCTTCCTCCCGCTGCTTCCCTCGATCGACCTGGCCGACCCGGTCACCGCGCGCAGGAAGTACACCGAGGGTGCCGCCGCCAGGCCCGCGCCGGACGTCGCGGGCATGGTGATCGAGGACCGCGCGGTGCCCGCCGAGCCGGACGTGCCGGTGCGGATCTACCGCCCGCACCGGGCGCAGGGCGCCGTGATCTGGCTGCACGGCGGCGGATGGGTCGTCGGCGATCTGGACACCGAGCACCTCTGGGCCGCCCGGATCGCGGACCTCTCCGGCGCGGTGGTGGTCTCGGTGGGCTACCGGCTGGCCCCCGAGCACCCGTACCCGGCCGCGCTGGACGACGTGTACGCCGCGCTGGCCTGGACCCACGGGCACGCGGCCGAACTCGGCGTGGACCCGGAGCGGATCGCGGTCGGCGGGCACAGCGCCGGCGCCAACCTCGCGGCCGCGGTGGCGCTGCGGGCACGGGACGAGCAAGGACCGCCGATCCGCTTCCAACTGCTCAACGAGCCCCCTCTGGACGACCGGCAGGAGACCTGGTCGGCGCGGAACTTCACCGACACGCCCTGGAGCGACCGCGGCCAGGTCACCGCCTCGTGGCGGCACTACCTGGGCTCCGCGCCCGCCACGCCCCACGCCGCCCCCTCCCGCGCCACCGACCTGTCCGGCCTGCCGCCGGCCTACGTCGCCACCGCCGAGTTCGACCCGAACCGCGACGAGGACATCGCCTACGCGCTGCGCCTGCTCCAGGCGGGCGTCTCGGTGGAGCTGCACCAGTGGCCGGGGACCTTCCACGGGTCGCAGGCGCTGTGGTCCGCCGAAGTGTCGCAGCGGCAGATCGCCCAGGTCGGCGCCGTGCTGCGCCGCGCCCTGGCCGAGTGAGGCGGCCGTGGCAGGCCGCGACGGGACGGCGATGAGGGACGGCGATGGGGGAGAGCGAATGAGGAGGAGCGATGACAACCGTTGACCTCGCCGAGGCGAGGGGGCAGTCCGCGCCGCCGCCGGACGCCGGCCCCGCGGCGGGGCGGAGCACGGCGGGGCTGCTCCGTCCCCACCTCGGGAGCTTCGCCGCCGTGGTGGCCCTCCAGGTGATCGGCGCCGCCGCGGGTCTGGCGCCGCTGCTGGCGGTCGCCGAACTGGGGCGCACGCTGCTGTCACCCGGCCCGGTCGATCACGGCCACGTCTGGTGGGTCGTCACCGCGGGTGCGGTCGGCCTGTTGGTCCGGCTGCTGTTCACGGCCGCGTCGTCCGCGATCGGGCACCTCCTCGACGGCCGGGTGCAATTGTCGTTCCGTCGGCAACTGGCCGCGCGGCTGGGCCGCGCACCGATCGGCTGGCTCTCCCGGCGCAGGACGGGCGAGCTGGCCAAGGTCGTGGGGGAGGACGTGAGCGCCGTGCACCCGTTCATCGCCCACACCCCGGGCGAGCTGGTCTCCGCGTTCGTGGTGCCGCTGCTGTCGCTGGTGTACCTGTTCACCGTGGACTGGCGCCTCACCCTGATCACGCTGATACCCGTGGTGCTGGCGGTGGCGCTGGTCCCGCTGATGATGACCCCGGCCCGGCTGCGCGAGCAGGAGGAGCTCGACGCCGCCATGGGACGGATCGCGAACTCGGCCGTCGAGTTCGTCCAGGGCATCTCGGTGGTCAAGGCGTTCGGCGGGGGCGAGCGGGCCCACCGCAGCTTCGTCACGGCCGTGGACGATTTCACCGGCGCCTTCTCCCGGTGGGTGCGCGGCCTGTCCGGGATCGCCGCGGGCATGCAGTTGGCGCTGTCGCCGCCGTTCGTGCTGCTGGTCGTGCTGACCGGCGGCACGGCCCTGATCACGAGCGGCGGCCTGGCCCCGGCCGACCTGCTGCCCTTCCTGCTGCTCGGTCTTGGACTGACCGCTCCGGTGGCGGCCCTCGGCCACGGCTTCGACGACATCCAGGCCGCCCGGCGCGCCGTCGGCCGGATCGGGGAGGTGCTCGCGGTGCGGCCGCTGCCGGAACCCGCGCACCCGGTCGCCCCGCGGGGGCACCGGGTGGAGCTGCGCGACGTCCGGTTCGGCTACGAGGCCGGCCACGAGGTGCTGCGCGGGATCGACCTGGAACTCGAACCGGGCACGGTCACCGCGCTCGTCGGGCCGTCGGGAAGCGGGAAGTCCACGCTGGTGCGGCTGTTGCCGCGGTTCTTCGACCCGACCCACGGGTCGGTCCTCCTCGGCGGTGTCGATCTGCGCGACATCGGCAGCCGGGAGCTGTACCGGACGGTCTCCTTCGTCTTCCAGGACACCTTCCTGCTGCGCGCCTCGATCGCGGACAACATCGCGCTGGCGGTGCCGCGGGCCGGACTGGACGACGTGGTCCGGGCCGCCCGGCAGGCGAGCATCCACGAACGGATCCTCGAGCTGCCGCGCGGGTACGAGTCGGTGATCGGTGAGGACGCCGGGCTGTCGGGGGGCGAGGCCCAGCGGATCTCGATCGCCCGCGCCCTGCTCGCCGACGCGCCCGTCGTGGTGCTCGACGAGGCGACCGCGTTCGCCGACCCGCGGACGGAGCAGGCGGTGCGCCGGGCCCTGGCGGCGCTGAAGGGCGACCGGACAATGCTGGTGATCGCCCACCGCCCGGAGACGATCGCCGACGCCGACACCGTCGTGATGCTGGAGAACGGCACCGTCGCCGAGCGCGGCACACCGGCGGAGCTGCTGGCGCGGGACGGCAGGTTCGCCGCGTTCTGGCGCTCCCACCGGTCGGCGGCCGCCGACCGGACCGAGACCCACGGCGGCACACGGCAAGGAGACGAGCCCCGATGATTCGCATGCTGCTGCGTGTGCTGGGACACGAGTACGCCCGGCCGGTGCGGCGCACCGTGGCCCTGATGACGGCCGCCGCGGTGGCCGAGGGCCTGTCCTACGCGCTGCTGGTTCCCGTGCTGCGGGAGCTGTTCGGAGACGCGCCGGAGGACGCCTGGCCGTGGCTGATCGCGTTCGGGGCGGCGGTCGCGGTCTACGCGGTGCTGCGCCTCGCCGGCGACCGGTCCGGCTTCCGGGTCGGGACCACGCTGCTGCGCGGCGTGTACCGCCGGCTCGGCGATCACCTGGCCCGGCTGCCCCTCGGCTGGTACGGCGCGGGCCGCGTCGGGGAGGTGTCCGTCCTGGCCGGTCGCGGCGTCCTCCAGGCGATGAGCGTCATCGCGCACCTGCTGGCCCCGCTGATCTCCGCCTGTGTGACTCCCCTGACGATCGTCGTGGTGATGCTCGCCTTCAGTTGGCAGATGGGGCTGGCCGCGCTGGCCGCCGCACCGGTCGTGGCGGCGGTCCAGATGCGGACGGGACGCTCGACGGCCGCCGCCGACGCGGAGCGCGTGCGACGCGACCAGGAGGCCACCGAGCGGGTCGTCGAGTACCTCCGGGCCCAGCCGGTGCTGCGGTCCGGCGGGCGGACCGCGGAGCGCTTCGGATTGCTCGACGACTCGCTCCGGCGGGTCCAGCGGGCGTCCCGCCGTTCCGCGCTGTCGGCGCTGCCCGGCGCCCTGGGTCTGACCCTTACGGTGCAGGCGATGTTCACCGGGCTGCTGTTCCTGGGCGCCGCGCTCGCGCTCGGCGGGGACATCGGGGTGGCGGAGGTGCTGGCGATCCTGGTGCTGGCCGCCCGCTGCGCCGATCCGCTGCTGTCCCTCTCGGACATCGGCGGCAGACTCCGCGGGGCGCGTTCCGAGCTGGCGAGGCTCGACGCGGTGCTGCGCGACGAGCCGCTGCCCGAGCCCAGCGAACCGGTCCGGCCGGAACGGCACGACCTGGAGTTCGACTCCGTCACCTTCCGGCACGGCGACCGCACGGTGCTCGACGAGGTGTCGCTGCGCGTGCCGCAGGGGCAGCGGCTCGCCGTCGTCGGGCCGTCGGGCGCGGGCAAGAGCACCCTGCTCCAGATGCTCGCGCGGTTCCACGACGTGGACGCGGGCGCGGTGCGCGTGGGGGGTGTGGACGTGCGCGCCATCGACACCGAGGGGCTGATGGCGCGGATCGCCATCGTCTTCCAGGACGTCTACCTCTTCGACGGCACGATCGAGGAGAACGTGCGCCTGGGCCGTCCCGACGCCGAGGACGCCGAGGTGCGGGCGGCGGCCGCCGCGGCACAACTGGACGAGGTGGTCGAGCGGCTGCCCGGCGGATGGGCCACCAACGTCGGCGAGGGCGGCGCGCTGCTGTCGGGCGGTGAGCGCCAGCGGGTCTCGATCGCGCGGGCGCTGCTGAAGGACGCGCCCGTCGTGCTGCTGGACGAGGTGACCTCCGCGCTCGACCCGGTGAACGAGGCGGCGGTCCACGAGGGGATCGAGCGCCTGATGCGGGGCCGGACGGTGGTGATGGTGGCGCACCGGCTGCGGACCGTCCGGCGCGCCGACCGCATCGTGTTCCTGGACGGCGGCCGGATCGTGGAGGAGGGCGGCCATGAGGAGCTGCTGTGCCGCGGTGGCCGCTACGCCGAGTTCTGGGCGGCGTCCGGGTCGAGCCGGTTGCCCGCGTGACCGTCTCCCTGGTGGTCGGCCCAGATGTAGCTCTCGGGGAGCAGGTCGGTGAGGGGGACGGTGCGGACGCGGTCGTCCCGGCCGACGATGACGCGCAGGGCCGGGAAGTAGTCGAGCAGCACCTGGCGGCACCGGCCGCACGGTGGGACGACGCCCCGGTCGCGGTCGCCCACGGCGACGATCGTGTCCAGCTCGTAGGCGCCCTGGGCGGCTGCCGCGCCGATGAGGACCAGCTCGGCGCAGGGGCCCCCGGTGAAGTGGTAGGCGTTGACGGCGGTGATGATCCGCCCGTCCCCGGCGCGGGCCGCGGCGGCCATCGTGTGACTGTCGCCCCGGCATCGCGTGCGCGCGACGTCGGCCGCGGCCCGGACGAGTTCGTGGTCGACGTCGTGGGTGTGGGTGTGGGTGTGGGTGCTCATCTTCCCTGCCTCCGTGCGGTGTCAGGCCACGCTGGCCCGCGTGACGGCGGTGCGCAAGCGATCAAGGACGGTGGCCCGCCGGGCCCGCACGCCGCGCGGGCGAGCGCCTCGACGTCCAGCGGCCGCGCGTACTCCCGGTCGATCCGGTCGCGGACGCGGCGCAGTCGCACCAGGTCGCTTCGCCACCGCGCCTCGGTGAGCGCGCCCCCACGAGGGGTGACACATGACAGGGCTCCCTTCGTCGCGCGGTGCCGGCGGTTCAGCGGAGCTCCTGGATGCGGACCAGGTTGCCCGCGGGGTCGCGGAAGGCGCAGTCGCGGATGCCGTACGGCTGCTCGGTCGGCTCCTGGACGAGCTCGGCGTCGCGGGCCCGGAGTCTTTCGAAGGTGCCGTCCAGGTCCCGGGTGGCCAGCAGGATCCAGCCGTAGGTGCCCTTGGCCATCATTTCGCGGATGGTGCGGCGCTCATCCTCGGTGACCCCGGGGTCGGCGGCCGGCGGCGCCAGGAGGATGGAGGTGTCGGGCCGGCCGACCGGGCCGACGGTGATCCAGCGCATGCCGCCCTGCCCGACGTCGCTGCGGACCTCGAAGCCGAGGGCGTCGCGGTAGAAGGCCAGGGAGGCGTCCGGGTCGGTGTGCGGGAGGAAGCTGGTGTGAATGGTGATGTCCATGACGATCATGCTAGGCGCGGCCCCGCGCCCCGCCCTTCTTGATCCCTGACCCAGCGGCCCCCCGCTTCCCGCTCCCGCCCCACGGCCGCGTCCCCGCGCCGCGCGCCTCGGGGCGGGCGGCGCGGCGTCGTGGTAAGGATCGACGACGGGCAGCGGACGTTCCCGCGCGCTCGCGGGGGAACACTCCCGAGGACCCCGAGCCCCCGCACAGGCAGGAGATCCGCCCGATGGCCGCCACCGATGTCACGTACGCCGTCACCGGCGCCTCCGGCCGCCTGGGCGGGCGCGTCGCCCGCCGGCTGGCCGCGGCCGGCATCCCGCAGACCCTGCTGGTCCGCACCCCCGGGCGGGCGCCCGACCTGCCCGGCGCGACCGTCGTCCCCGGCGCGTACGGCGATCACGACGCCGTCGTGCGGGGCCTGCGCGGCATCGACCGCGTGCTGATGGTCTCCGCCGCCGAGTCACCCGACCGGCTGCGGCAGCACCGCGCGTTCATCGACGCCGCCGCCGAGGCCGGGGTGCGGCACCTGGTGTACATCTCCTTCTACGGGGCGGCCCCGGGGGCGACCTTCACCCTGGCCCGCGACCACTGGCACACCGAGCAGCACATCCGCGCCAGCGGCCTGAAGCACACCTTCCTGCGCGACAACCTGTACGCCGACTTCATGCCCGCCCTCGTCGGCGCGGACGGGGTGATCCGCGGCCCCGCCGGCACCGGCCGCGCCGCCGTGGTGGCCCAGGACGACATCGCGGACGCGGCCACCGCCGTCCTCACCCACGCCGACGAGCACGTCGGCGCCCGCTACGACCTCACCGGACCCGAGTCCCTCGGCCTCGCCGACATCGCCGCCGTGCTGAGCGAGGTGACCGGCCGCACCGTCACCTACCACGCCGAGACCGTCGAGGAGGCCTACCGCTCCCGCGCCTCCCACGGCGCCCCCGACTGGCAGCTCGACGCCTGGGTCTCCACCTACACCGCCATCGCCGCGGGCGAACTCGCGGGCGTCACCGACGCCGTCGAGCGGCTCACCGGCCACCCCGCCACCTCCCTCGCGGACACCGTCCGCGCGGGCCGGCCCTAGGGCCTGTCGTCACATCCCCGTCGTCGCCCGGAGGGCGGCCTCGCGGCGTCCGGTGCGTGCTCTCGGCGTGCCGGGCGGAAGTCCTCGTACCGGGTCGTACTCGGGCTTTCGCCCGGCGCGGCGAGAGTGCGTGCCGGGCGTCGCGAGGCAGACGGGGATGTGACGACAGGCCCTAGACGCGTCACGCCTCCCGGGCGGCGCGCTCCAGTCGGCTCCGGTGCTCCTCCCACCACTGCGCGTCGCCCGGCGGCATGCTGGTGTTGCCCTGGTTCATCCCCACGGCGCCGTCCATGAGCTCCCGCAGCACATCGGCGTGCCCGGCGTGCCGGTGGGTGTCGGCGATCACGCGCACCACGGCGTGGTGGAGCGTCACCTCGTCCCGGCCGCCGGGCCACCACGGCACCCTGCCGACCGTGTCCAGCGGCAGCGCGTCGATCGTGGCGTCCGCGTGCGCCCACGCGCGGCGGTAGAGCTCCACGATGTGCTCACGGGACTGGTCGGCCGTGGCCCACATGTCCCCGTTGGGCTCGGCGTCGTCCTCGAGCCAGGGCAGCGGCTCACCGGACGGCCGTCCGAAGGTGTCGCCGAGGTAGCCCAGCTCCACACCGGCCGCGTGCTTCACCAGGCCCAGCAGGTTGGTGCCGGTCGGCGTCAGCGGGCGGCGGACGTCGTACTCCGAGAGCCCTTCGAGCTTCCACAGCAGGGCGTCGCGGGCGGACTGGAGGTAGAAGCGGAGGTCGGCCTTGGGATCCGGTGCGGTCATGGCCCCAGTCTGCCGTCCACACGATCTTCGGCCACCGTTTTTCCCGCCACGGCATCGGCCGCCGCCCCGGACGCCCCTCACGACTCGGCGGCCCTCCCGTGTCGCCGCCCTCTTCGAGTCTGTCGTGGTGAGCGGGACGGCGCTCGTGATCGGGTGGCACGACACCATCAACGGCGGCTCGTGCGGGGCGAGGTCGACTGCGAACTGTGACCGCCCCGCGGCCGACCGGTCAGCGCAGGTCGAGGCGCATCAGGATGCGGGGGTGACCGGCCAGCACCGAGGTGGTGTCGGCGGCGTGGACGAAGCCGGCGCGTTCGAAGTTCTTCCGGATCCCGGCGTACGCCATCGTCATGTCGACTTTGGCGTCACCGTTGTCGAGGGGGTACGCCTCGATCGCCGGTGCGCCGTGGGCGCGGGCGAACTCGACCGCGCCGGCGATGAGGGCGTGCGAGATGCCCTTCTTCCGGTGGCCGGGGCGTACCCGGACGCACCACAGCGACCAGACCGGCAGGTCGTCGATGTGCGGGATCTTGCGGTTCCGCGCGAAGGAGGTGGCCGCGCGCGGGGCCACGGCGGCCCAGCCGACCGGTTCCTCGCCGTCGTAGGCGAGCACGCCCGGAGGCGGTTCGGCGCGGCACAGCTCGGCGACGTACTCACCGCGGGCCGGCCCGCGAAGCTCGTTGTTGAGGCGGGAAGGGATCCGGTAGCTCAGGCACCAGCAGACGTTGGCTCCGGGTGACTTCGGGCCGAGCAGGGTGCGGACATCCTCGAAGACCGCAGCCGGGCGAACATCGATGGCCATGGCTCCACGATGTCACGGCGCGCACGGCGACGCCGCACGGGTCCGGTGCGCCGTCCCGCCGGCCCGCCGGCCCTCGGGCGGGCCGGGTGAGCCATGCGTCAGAATCGAACGTACGATCGATTCGTGAGTGGAGAGGAGCGGGTGGCGGAAGTCCGGGACCGGCAGGTGGGTGTGGCGCCGGTGGCGATCCTGCGGCTGCACGACGGGCAGGTCGTGGACGTCGCTGTGCTCGCGCGGGTCCTCGAGGACGACGGGCGGTGGTGGTACCGCGTCTCCCTCGACCTGCCCATGCGGGTGCAGGGGCCCGACGGCCGGCTGAGCTGCGAACCGTCGCCGGTGGAGTTCCAGGCCCCCGCGGACCGCGTCACCGCCCGGCCCGACCAGGACTACACAGCCGTCCCGACCGTCCGCTCCCCCGCCGCACTGCGCGCCTTCCGCGGGCACCGCCCCCGGCGCGGACCGCGCGGCGGCGCGTCGGCGGCCCCGCCCGATGCGGCGGCCCGGCGTGGCGCCCTGCCCGAGCCGTGACCTCGCAGGCCGGGCGCGTGCTGCCGCCCGGGTCCCCGCAGCCCTCCTCGACCGGGTCGGTTGGATCGCGGCCCGGCGGGGTACCGGGGACCGAAGGCGGGGGCGAATTTACATGATCATGACAGACAGAGAGGTCTCCCAGGTATGGACGCCGACACCCTCGCGCGGCAGCTCCGCGCCCTGGCCGAACGCACCGAGATCACCGAACTGCTCGACCGCTTCGAGCGGTCCCTGGACGAGCGCCGCTACGACGAGGACTGGGCCCGCGCCTTCCTCACCGAGGACGTCCTCGCGCGGCTGCCCGGCGGGACCTTCCGCGGGCGCGACGCCTTGCGGGGCCACCTCCGCGAGGTGATGGCGCTGTTCGACCGGACGATGCACGTGAACACCAACGCCGTCGTCGAGACCGACGGCGACCGGGCCACGGCGCGCGGCAGCCAGATCAGCACGCACGTCCTGGCGGACGGCTCGGAGGGGGTGTTCATCTCGGCCGGCCGCACCGAGATCGAGCTGGCCAGGACCGCGGAGGGCTGGCGGATCAGCGCGGTCTCGCTGCACCAGGTGTGGACGCAGGGCACCCCGCCGCAGCCGACCGAGGCGCAGGTCCCCGTGTTCGCCAGGTGACGCCTCCCGGCTCGGCCGCGCGGCGGCGGGCCCCCGCGGGCGACCTGCCCGGGCGTCTCGCCCGCCGCGTGCGCGCGGCGCCGCTCGCGCCGCGGGGCGGTCCGGCTGTGCGCCCGTCAGCCGACCGGGCGGTGGAAGGCTGACGGGAGCCGGCCCGTGGCGACCGGACGGGCCGCACCCCCGTCGTCCCGCCCGGTCGCTGCCACGGTGAGTCAAGAGTGACCCCTCGGGGGGGCGCTGTCACACGCTGGTCCGCTCAGCGGAACGGGCGGTGCGGAGGCGCCTCCCCCGCGGCCCCGCACCGGCTACTCCTCGGCGCGCGCCACGTCCCACCGGGCGAGGTCCCTCAGCCAGGTCCGCGCCGTGCTGTCGGAGGGCGCCCGCCAGTCGCCGCGGGGCGAGAGGGAGCCGCCGGCCACCACCTTCGGCCCGTTCGGCATGGCCGAGCGCTTGAACTGCGCGAATCCGAAGAAGCGGCGGCAGAAGGTCTCCAGCCAGTGCCAGATCGTCGGCAGGTCGTACGCCACCCGCTCGGCCTCGGGGAACATCGGCGGCCACGCGCCGGCGTCCCGGTCGTGCCAGGCGTGCCAGGCCAGGAAGCCGATCTTCGACGGCCGGAAGCCGTGGCGCAGCACGTGGAAGAGGGTGAAGTCGTGCAGCGCGTACGGGCCGATCTTGGACTCGGTGGACTGGAGCTCCTCCCCCGGCACCAGTTCGGGGCTGATCTCCGTGTCGAGGATCGCAGCCAGCGTCTCGTTGGCCTCCTCATCGAACTGGCCGCTGCCGATCACCCACCGGATGAGGTGCTGGATGAGCGTCTTCGGCACACCGGAGTTGACGTTGTAGTGGCTCATCTGGTCGCCGACGCCGTAGGTGCACCATCCGAGGGCCAGCTCGGACAGGTCTCCGGTGCCGAGCACGATGCCCCCGCGCTGGTTGGCCAGCCGGAACAGGTAGTCGGTGCGCAGCCCGGCCTGCACGTTCTCGAAGGTGACGTCGTACACCGGCTCGCCGGACGAGAACGGGTGGCCCATCTCCCGGAGCATGAGCCGGGCGGTCGGCGTGATGTCCAGCTCGGCCGCGGTGACGCCGAGCGCGCGCATCAGCTTGTGGGCGTTGCCCTTGGTGTGCTCGCTGGTGGCGAATCCGGGCAGGGTGAACGCCAGGATGTCGCTGCGCGGGCGGCCGGCGCGGTCCATCGCCCGGGCGGCGACGATCAGGGCGTGCGTGGAGTCCAGGCCGCCCGACACCCCGATGACGACCTTCGGGTCGCCGATCGCCGCCAGTCGCTGCTGCAATGCCGCGACCTGGATGTTGTACGCCTCGTAGCAGTCCTGGGCGAGCCGGGCGGGGTCGGACGGCACGAACGGGAACCGCTCGATCCGGCGGCGCAGCCCGAGGTCGGCCGTGGGCGGGTCGAGCCGGAAGGTCACCTGCCGGAAGTCGCCGGTGCGCGCGGCGTGGGCGCGGCGGTTCTCGTCGAAGGTGCCCATCCGCTGCCGCTCCTGCCGCAGCAGGTCGAGGTCGAGGTCGGCCACCGCGTACTGGTCGCCCTGCGGGAACCGGTCGGTCTCGGCCAGCAGGACGCCGTTCTCGTAGATCATGGTCTGGCCGTCCCAGGACAGGTCGGTGGACGACTCGCCCAGCCCGGCCGCCGCGTAGACGTAGGCGGCGAGGCAGCGCGAGGACGCCGAGCGGCACAGCAGCCGCCGGTCCTCGGCCCGTCCGACCGTGATCGGGCTGCCGGAGAGGTTGACCAGGACGGTCGCGCCGGCCAGCGCCGCCTCCGCGCTCGGCGGCACCGGCACCCACATGTCCTCGCAGATCTCCGCGTGCAGCACCAGGCCGGGCACGTCCTCGGCGGCGAAGAGCAGGTCCACGCCGAACGGCACGGTCGCGCCGCCGACCCGGATCGTCCCGCCGCGCTCGTCGTCACCCGGGGCGATCTGCCGCCGTTCGTAGAACTCGCGGTAGGTCGGCAGGTAGGACTTCGGCGCGACACCGAGGACGCGCCCGCGGTGCACGAACACCGCGCAGTTGTGGACCCGGTTGCGGTGGCGCAGCGGGGCGCCGACGACGAGCACCGTCAGCAGGTCGGCCGACCCGGCCACCACGGTGTCGAGCGCCGCCTCGACCTCGTCGAGCAGCGCGTCCTGGAGCAGCAGGTCCTCGATCGAGTAGCCGGTCAGGCACAGTTCGGGGAACACGGCGACGGCGACCCCCTCCCGCGCGCACCGGCGCCCCTGCCGCAGCACCGCCTCGGCGTTGGCGTGCGGCTCGGCGATGGCGGCGTGGCCGGTGCACGCGGCGACACGGGCGAAGCCGTGCTGATAGATCGACCAGAAGTTACCCATGCGAAGGCCCCTTTCCGGGCTCCATGCGACTTCGGACACGTCAGTCGGGCACTGAGCGCGAGTCGGCTTCCTGCTGTTTCCAGAGCCTCGGCGGGGGAGGCGTTCACGGTGGGAGGGCGTCCCGGCACCCGGCGGCGTCGGCCGACCGGGGCGTCGGTCGGCGGTGCCGGCCGGCCGGAGGGGGGCGTTGTGAGGTGTCAGTCGGCGCGGACCGGCCTTTCGAAGAAGGTCTCCAGCACGACCGTCGCCTGCGTCCCGCTCACGCCCTCGATCGCGTAGAGCCGCCGCAGGACGTCCTGCAACTGCTCCGTGGTGGCCGTGCGCACCTTCACCAGGACGGAGGCGGTGCCCGCGATGACGTGGGCCTCCTGGATCTCGGGGATGGCGGCGAACGATTCGCTCGCGTCCCCCATCCAGGCGGTGGAGTCGACCATGACGAAGGCGAGCACGCCCCGCCCGAGGGCGGCCGGGTCGACGTCCACGGTCGTGTGGCGGATGACGCCGCGTTCGCGGAGCTTGCGCACCCGGTCGTGAGCCGCGCCGGCCGACAGGCCGACCGCCTTGCCGAGCGCCGCGTAGGCCTGTGTGGCGTCGCGCTGGAGCTCCGCGATCAGCGCCCGGTCCACGTCGTCCACGATTCCCTTGACCATCCCCATGCCTCCACCATATCTGGTTCGGACACACTATGATCATAGCGAATGACATTCGACCGTGGACGGGGAGAAGCTGACCATGCCCGGCAAGATCGTCAACAATCTGTACGAGATCCTGGACGAGCGCTTCCGCACCGAAGGCTGCGCCAACGGCGACTCACGGCTCGAGCGGCTGCACGCCGACTGCCGCTGGGCCGAGGGGCCGCTGTACGTGCCCGCCTGGCGGCAGGTGATCTGGAGCGACATCCCCAACGACCGCCTGCTGCGCTGGGACGAGACGACCGGCGCGGTCGGGGTCTTCCGCTCCCCCGCCGGGTACGTCAACGGCAACACCCTCGACCGCGAGGGCCGGCTGGTGAGCTGCGAGCAGGGCAACCGCCGGGTCACCCGAACCGAGCACGACGGCCGCGTCACCGTGCTCGCCGACCGCTTCGAGGGGAAGCGCTTCAACAGCCCGAACGACGCGGTCGTGCGCTCCGACGGCTCCGTCTGGTTCACCGACCCGGACTTCGGGATCACCAGCGACTACGAGGGGCACCGCGCCGAGAGTGAGATCGGCACCCGCGACGTCTACCGGATCGACCCCGTGACCGGCGAGGTCCACCGGGTCGCGGACGGCTTCGACGGACCCAACGGCCTGGTGTTCTCACCGGACGAGAAGCGGTTGTACGTCGCCGACTCCAGGGCCGCGCGGATCCGCGTCTTCGACGTGACCGAGGACCGCGCCCTCACCAACGACCGGGTCTTCGCCCAGCGCACCGACGGCGGCTTCGACAACATCCGCTTCGACGACCAGGGGCACCTGTGGGCCGCCGCGTTCGACGAGGGCGTGCACTGCTACCACCCCGACGGCACCCTCCTGGGGAAGCTGCGCGTGCCCGAGCCGGTCTCCAACGTCGCCTTCGGCGGCCCGAAGAACAACCAGCTCTTCATCACCGCGACGACCTCCCTGTACTCACTCATGCTGTCCGTGACCGGCGCGCCCCGGGTGCGGTGACGCGCCGCGCGCTCCGGCTCCCCGCACCGGAGTGGCCACTTTTTTGTGGGTACTTGGCGGCGGGCGGCGGCTGGGGGACTCTGGTGCGGGGACGGCCGGCAGGCCGAGGGAACCGGAGGAACGCGGGGTGACGGAGCGATGTTTCAGGAGGCCGACTCGGCTTCGGTGAGCTTCTCCAGACGGCGGTGGCCCCAGTCGGCGAGAGGGGCCAGCGCCTCGGAGAGTTCCCGGCCGAACGGGGTCAGGGAGTAGACGGTCTTCAGCGGAAGGACGTCGTGCACCTCCCGGTGCACCAGCCCGTCGGCCTCCATCTCGCGGAGCGCCTGAGTCAGCACCTTCTCGCTGAGGCCCGGCAGCCGCCGGCGCAGCTCGCCGGGGCGGTGCGGGCCGGACTCCAGCAGCCAGAGCAGGGCCGTCTTCCACTTGCCGTCGATCACGGCGATCGCGGCGGTCACGCCACAGACATTCGGGTCTTGGGCACGGCTGCGCGTCATTTCAGTCCCATTTGTCGTTGTTCTTTTGCATATGCACAGGAGTTGAGTCATGTCTTCACACACCGAACAGTCTGCCGTCACAGTGCTCGGTCTCGGGCCGATGGGCCGGGCCCTGGCCGGGGCGTTCCTGGACGCCGGTGTGCGCACCACCGTCTGGAACCGGACGCCGGGACGGGACCGGGAGCTGGTCGAGCGGGGCGCGGTCGGCGCCGCTTCGGCCGAGGAGGCCGTCGCCGCGAGCGGGCTGATCGTGGTCTGCGTGGTGAACTACGACGCCGCGGACGCCGTGCTGCGGCGCGAGGCGGTCAGGGACGCGCTCAAGGGCCGCACCGTGGTGAACCTGACCGCCGACACGCCGGACAGGGCCAGGGATGCCGCGGCGTGGGCGGCCGAGCACGGGATCGGCTATCTGGACGGCGCGATCATGACGCCGACCACCACCATCGGAACGCCCGACGCGGTGTTCATCCACAGCGGGCCGCCGGAGCTCTACCGGGAGCACCAGCCCGTGCTGGACCTGCTGGGCGGCACCCACACCCACCTCGGCGCGGACATCGGCCGGGCGGCCGCGTACGACATCGCCCTGCTCGACATCTTCTGGACCGCGATGGCGGGCTACGCGCACGCCCTGGCGGTGGCGAAGGCCGAGGGTGTCACCGCGCGGGAGCTGGCCCCGTTCGCCCAGGGCATCGGCGCGATCCTGCCGCCGATCTTCGAGGGGCTCGCCGAGGCGGTGGACGGCGGCGACTTCTCCGGCGAGGACAACCCGATCACCTCCGCGGCCTCGTCCATGGCCCACATCGTGCACGCCTCCGAGGCCCACGGCATCGACGCGGGCGTGATGCGGGCCGCCGAGGGCTGGGCCCGCCGCGTCATCGGGCAGGGCCACGGCACGGACGGGTTCATCCGCGTCACCGAACTCCTGGGCCGCTGAGGCCGCCCCGCCGGGGCGCGGCGGGGTCAGCGGGCCGCGGGCAGGGTGACCTCGAACCGGCAGCCGCCGGGGACGTTGCGCACCCGTGCCCGCCCCGCGTGGGCCTCCACGATGCCGCGGACGATGGCCAGGCCCAGGCCGGCGCCGGCGGGCGGGGTGCGGGCCCCGTTGCCGCGCCAGCCGGTGTCGAAGACGCGGGGCAGGTCCTCCTCGGGGATGCCGCCGCAGTTGTCGGTGACGCTGAGCACCACCGTGTCGGCCTCGCGGCGGGCGGCCACGGCCACGGTGCCGTCGGCGGGGGTGCGGCGGATCGCGTTGACGAGCAGGTTGCCCAGCACCCGCGTCATCTCCCTGCCGTCCACCTCCACCGGCACCGGCTCCACCCCGTCGCCGACGAGCCGCACCCCGTGCTCCCGGGCCAGCGGGTCCACACCGGCGAGCGCGTCCCCCACCAGGTCGTACACCGACACCCGCGTCAGGGACAGCGACAGCGCTCCCGCCTGGATGCGGGACAGTTCGAACAGGTCGCCCACCATGGCGCTGAGCCGCTCGACCTCGACGCGGATCTGCTTGTGGTAGCGGGCCGGGTCGTCCACGACGCCGTCCTCCAGGGACTCGGCCATGGCACGCAGCCCGGCGAGCGGGGTGCGCAGGTCGTGGGAGATCCAGGCGACCAGTTCCCGGCGCGAGCCCTCGAGGGCGCGTTCGCGCTCCCGGGACTCGGCGAGCTTGGCGCTGGTGGCGGCCAGCTCGTGGGCGAGCGCGGACAGTTCCGCGGTGGCGGGCCCGGCCGGTGCGGCGAAGGAGCCGTCGTCGCCGAACGAGCGCGTCGCGGCCGTCAGCGCCCTGCTGCCCGCCACCACCCAGCGGCCGAGCAGCAGCGCGGTCCCCAGCGACACCACGGCGGCCACCGCGCACACCATGGTGACGACCTTCAGGTCGTGCGAGGACAGGAACATCGCCCACGCCACGGCCAGCGTCCCGGCGAGCATCGCGGTCACGGCGACCCCGACGACCACCGCCAGGGACACGGCGAGGGAGCGGCGGCGCAGGGCGCGCAGCGCGGCGACGCCGACCAGGCCGGCCCCGGCCGCGCCGAGCGCGGCGAACATCGCGATGAGCAGCAGGTCCTTCACGGGCGGGCCCCGTCGGCGGGCTCGGGGCGCGGCAGCGGGTCGAAGCGGTAGCCGACGCCCCACACGGTGGTGATCAGGCGAGGGCTCGCCGGGTCCCGCTCGACCTTCTCGCGCAGGCGCCGCACGTGCACCGTGACGGTGGACAGGTCGCCGAACTCCCAGCCCCACACCCGGCGCATCAGCTCCTCGCGGCGGAACGCCCGGCCCGGGTGGCGCAGGAAGAACTCCAGCAGGTCGAACTCGCGGACGGTCAGCGCCAGCTCGCCTCCGTCGCGGGTGGCGCGGCGGGCCACCGGGTCCAGGGTGACGCCGCCGCCGCGCAGCAGCGGCTCGGGCTCGGCGGGAGGGTGGGCGGCCCCGGCGCGGCGCAGCACGGACTGCACGCGCAGCACCAGCTCGCGGGGGCTGAACGGCTTGGTGACGTAGTCGTCGGCGCCCACCTCGAGCCCGAGCACGCGGTCGTCCTCGTCGCCGCGCGCGGTGAGCATGATGACGGGCACGGGGCCGCCGCGCCGCAGCCTGCGGCACACCTCCAGGCCGTCCAGGCCCGGCAGCATCAGGTCCAGGACGACCAGGTCGGGCCGGTCGGCCGCGGCACGCTCCAGGGCGGCGGGACCGTCGGCGGCCGCGTCAACGGCGAAGCCCGCCCGCTCCAGGTAGCCGACGACGACCTCGGCGACGGTGGGGTCGTCGTCCACGACAAGGACGCGGCGGGCCGGGGGCGGTGTCGGTGGCGGAGAGGGTGCCGTCATGCCGCCGAGTGTGGCACCGCGGGGGCGGGCGGCACCGGGTCCGGGGGCGGCCGGGGGGCGGACGTCCGCGTTCCGTAAGGGCCTCGCGGGCCTTTTGTCCGGTGCGCCCGCATTCCCGTGCGGGCCCGCATTCCCGTGCGGGACGTGCCGGCCGCCCCGACCGGCCTCGGCCGCCCCGCGCCGGGCGTGGCCGGCGGTCCGCGGGCGTGGCGCGCACGGCGTGCAGGAGACTTGCCGGTGAGCGCACTCGTCGCTCACCGGCCACGTGCCGGCCGGCACCGACCCGGGAAGGACCCACAGCATGATCATCTTCGGCACCAAGGGATACCTGTACCAGCTCGCGATACTCACGCTGGTGTGCGGCCGCTGCGGCAACCCCTCCGCGCACGCGCTCAGGAAGCGGGTCACGAAGTTCACGCTGTTCTTCGTGCCGCTGTTCCCGTTCTCGACGAAGTACATGACGCAGTGCACCTTCTGCGGCGCCGAGCAGAACGTCACCAAGGAGCAGGCGGATCAGTTGCAGGCGCACGCCGCGAGCGGCCACGGCGGTCAGCCGTACGGGCAGCCGCAGCAGCAGCCCCACCAGCGGCCCTGACGATCGTCTCCCTCGCGGACGGGCCGCCCGTGCGGCCCGCCGCCGGCGCCGAGGACAGTGCGGCGCGGCGGCCGGGGGCCGCCGCGCCGCCGGTGCGGTGGTCAGCTCGGGAGCGGCACCGCGCTCACCACACCGTGATGTTGGAGTTCCCGCTGCTCTGGTAGCCCTCCGTGGCCATGATCATGTAGTACCTGAAGCTGCCGAGGCCCATCCCGGCGCGGGCCCACGCGTCGAAGTGGTTGCCCGTGGTGATGCTGCCGCCCGTCCGCCTCGCCTGGCGGACGCTCCAGAACTGCGGGAAGGTCCTGGTGCCCTCGACGGACGGCGCGTTGTAGCGCATCGTCTGGTAGATGTCGTACGTGCCGCCGTCGGTGTTGACCGTGCCCCGGTGTGTTCCCGTGGGCCGGTAGGTGCCGAAGTTCTCGACGACGTAGTACTCGACGAGCGGGTTGGACGTCCACCCGTACAGACACAGGTAGCCGTTGCCGGACGGGTTGAAGCTGCCCGAGTAGTTCACGGTCCTGCGGCTGCCGTTGGCCCAGCCCTTGCCGGCGACGTAGTTGCCGGTGTTGCGCCACGAGGTGCTGTAGTTGCCGCCGGACCCCAGGGTCATGGAGACCGTGCCGGGGGCGTCGGTCCAGAACGAGTAGTAGTACCCGTTGTGGGTGCCCGTCTGGTTGTTCGTGATGGTCTGGGCGTTGGCGGTGTCGGGCAGCATCGCCGCGGACGTGACCAGCGCCAGGGCGCCGGCACGGCCGATGAAGCGCCTGCGGCTGAGCTGGTGCGCGAAGGCGTTGTCCAGGTTCATGCTTCCTCCTCGTGGCAGGCCGGTGGGAGGCCAAGGAGCGTGGACGTCCCGGTGGGCCTGTCGGTGGCCGTGGGGTGACGCCGACCGCACGGCGGCGTCGTGCAACGCTGCGGGGCATGGCCGGTCGTCATAGGACGGACGACCGAAGGATCGGGTCGGATGGCGACCCGGATCGGCGGTGGTTCAGGTCTGCCGATGCCGACAGTTTTGGTCCGGGCATGTCATGTGTCAACAGTTTCCGCACGGATTCCGAAACATTATCTTGATCAGGGGTGAACGAAGTGCGCGACCTTCCTGGTCAAGTGGCGTCTCCGGCGGCACGGAGTCGAATTTCGACGGGGGAGGCGTCGATCCCGGAGGCCAAACGTAGGCCAACGTTGTCGAAAGTTTCGATATTTTTACCGATCATGCCGAGGGTCGCCGGAGACGGGCGGCCCGGGCCCGGCGCAGGTGAGAGGGGATGTCCCGAGGCGGCCGAGGACGGTTTCCGGATGGTCGGCCACGCGGAGGACCAAGGCCCGGCGGCGGCGATGAGTTTCCGCGGTCCGGACGGTCTTCACCGTTGTCGACAACCCAGGAGGGCACACGTGCAGCAGTTGCTCAGAGTGCAGAACTTCAACGTCTCGGCCGACGGATTCGGCGCCGGTGAGCACCAGAGCCTGGAGAGGCCGTTCGGCCACGCCGACCCCGGGGACATGTTCGCCTGGGCCGGCGCCACGGCGAGCTGGCCGAGGCGCACCGACCCCGGGGGCAGCCGCGGCCTCGACGACTACTTCACGCGGGACTTCGCACGCAACATCGGCGCCGAGATCATGGGCCGCAACAAGTTCGGGCCCCAGCGCGGGCCCTGGCGGGACCACGAGTGGCACGGCTGGTGGGGTGAGGAGCCCCCGTTCCACACCCCGGTGTTCGTCATGACCCACCACGAGCGTCCTTCGTTCACGCTCTCCGACACCACGTTCCACTTCGTCGGCGGCGACCCGGCAGCGGTGCTGGAACAGGCGCGGGAAGCGGCGCGGGGCAAGGACGTCCGGCTCGGCGGCGGGGCCACCACCATCCGGCAGTTCCTCGACGCCGACCTCGTCGACACCATGCATGTGGCGGTCTCGCCGCAGGTGCGGCTCGGATCCGGGTCACGGCTCTGGGAGTCGCCCGAGGAGCTGCTCGACCGGTTCCACCTCGAGATCGTGCCCAGCCCGAGCGGCGTGCGGCACCACCTGTTCTGGCGGAAGTGACACCGGGGCCCGCCCGGTGACGCGGGCGGGGCCGGCCCGGTGACGCGGGCCGGCCCCGCCGCCCGGCTCAGAGCAGCAGCAGGGTCTTCCCCACGGCGGTGCGGTACTCGATCGCGGCGTGCGCGTCGGCGGCGCGCTCCAGCGGGAAGGTCTGCCCGATGACCGGCCGGACGACCCCCGCCGCCGCCTGCGACATCATCCGCTCCGCCCGCCGCACCGCGTGCGGCGGGAAGTCGAAGAGCTGCTCGATGCCGAGCACCTCCACTCCCCTGTCGCGCGCCCGCTCGGGATCGATCCGCGTGACCTCGCCGCTCGCGGCGCCGTGCACCGAGAAGCGGCCGCCGCGGGCCGTCACCTCGAACGCGGCCCGCCCGATGGCGCCGCCGACACCGTCGAACACCACGTCAGGTCCCGCGCCGCCGGTGGCCGCGAGCACGCGCTCGGTCCAGTCCGGTGCCGAGTAGTCGACCACCGCGTCCGCGCCCAGCTCCCGGACCACGTCCAGCTTCCGCGCCCCGCGGGCGGCTCCGACGACGCGGGCGCCCGCCGCGCGGGCGAGCTGCACCAGCAGGCTGCCCACCCCGCCGGCCGCGGCCTCGACCAGCACCCACTCGCCGGGGCGGATCCGGGCGTTCTCGGCCAGGCCCTGCGCCGTGGCGCCGTCGCCGTACAGGGCGGTGGCCTCCGGCAGCTCCAGGCCGTCCGGGACCGGGAACAGCTCTCCGACCTCGGCCACCGCCCGCTCGGCGAAACCCCCGGTGTCCCCGACGTCGGCGACGACGCGCCGCCCCAGCCACGCCGGGTCCACCCCCGCGCCGACCGCGCTCACCCGCCCCGCCACCAGGCAGCCCGGCACGTACGGCAGCGGCGGCCGTTCGTGCCACTGGTCGGTGCCGCGCCGGATCTGCGTCTCGACGAACGTCATGCCCGCCACCGCCACATCGACCACGACCTCGCCCGGCCCCGCCTCCGGCTCGGGCGCCTCACCCGGAACCAGCACCTCGGGGCCTCCGAAACGGACCACCCGGACCACTCGCATGCTCATCGCTCCCGTCCGCCCGCCGACGCGAGCCACCTGAAGCGTGCAACCTCAAGCGAGGTGGAGGTCAACCGGCGAACCCACGGGCCCGCGAAGGAGGTGCCGTCGGGCCGCCTCCGGCTACTGTGCGGGCATGCCCCAGAACCCCGGCCGACTGCCCTCCGGCAGCGGTGACGCATGCCTCTTCGAGCCGTCCGCCGCGGTGCCCGGACTCCGCCGCCTCGCCGACTGGACGAGCCCCAAGGAGGCGGACGCGCTGCTCACGGCCATCGACGCCGCGCCGTGGTCGACGCAGCTCAAGCGGCGTGTGCAGCACTACGGCCACCGGTACGACTACGGCCGCCGCAGCGTGGCAGCGGCCTCGCGGGCCAGCGTGCCGCCGCTGCCTGAGTGGGCACGGCGGGTGGCCGCCCGCCTGGCCGGCGAGGGGCTGATGGACCGGGAGGCGGACCAGGTGATCGTCAACGAGTACCTGCCGGGGCAGGGGATCAGCGCCCATGTGGACTGCGTGCCGTGCTTCGGCCCGGTGGTCGCGGCGATCTCGCTGGGTTCGGGCTGCCTGATGGACTTCACCCATCCCGAGGACGGCGCCAAGGTGGCGGTTCCGCTCGCGCCGGGCAGCCTCCTCGTCATGACCGGCCCGGCCCGGTTCACCTGGCGGCACGCCATCGCGGCGCGCAGGAGCGACCCCGGCCCCGCGGGCCGCGTCCCCCGCGGGCGGCGGGTCTCAATCACCTTCCGCACCGTCGTCCGCCCCGCCCCCTGACCGGCGGCCGGGCAGGGGGTGCCGCCGCCCCGGCGCCCGCGTGACGTGGGCGCACCGGGGCCTCGCGGCGGCGGGCGTGGCGGTGCGGGACGTCCGGGCCGACCCGCACGGGCGGGCCGGCCTGGACGTGACCATCAGGCGGGGATCAGACGAGGTCGAACCGGTCCAGGTCCATGACCTTGGCCCACGCCGCGACGAAGTCCCGCACGAACTTCTCCTTCGCGTCGTCGCTCGCGTAGACCTCGGCGAGCGCGCGCAGCTCGGAGTTGGACCCGAAGACCAGGTCGGCGCGGGTGCCGGTCCACTTGATCGCGCCCGTGGCGTCGCGGCCCTCGAAGGTGGTCGCGTCCTTGGAGGTCGCCTTCCACGTCGTGCCCAGGTCGAGCAGGTTGACGAAGAAGTCGTTGGTCAGCAGCCCGGGGGTGTCGGTGAAGACGCCGAGCGGCGACCGCTGGTAGTTCGCGTCCAGGACGCGGAGGCCGCCGATCAGGACCGTCATCTCGGGGGCGCTCAGGGTCAGCAGGTTCGCCCGGTCGAGCAGCAGGTACTCGGCCGGCAGCCGGTTGCCCTTCCCGAGGTAGTTGCGGAACCCGTCGGCGGTCGGCTCGAGGGCGGCGAACGACTCCACGTCCGTCTGCTCCTGCGAGGCGTCCACGCGGCCCGGCGTGAAGGGGACCTCCACGTCGAAGCCGGCGTCCTTGGCGGCCTTCTCGACGGCCGCGCAGCCGGCGAGCACGATCAGGTCGGCGAGCGAGACCTTCTTGTCGCCGGTCTGGGCGGCGTTGAACGTCCGCTGGATGTCCTCCAGGGCGCGCAGCACCGTCCTGAGCTGGTCGGGCTGGTTGACCTCCCACTCGATCTGCGGCTCCAGGCGGATGCGCGCGCCGTTGGCGCCGCCGCGCTTGTCGCTGCCGCGGAAGGAGGAGGCCGACGCCCACGCGACGGACACCAACTGGGACACCGTCAGGCCGGAGTCGAGGATCCGGCCCTTGAGAGCGGCGATGTCCTCGGCGTCGATGAGCTCGTAGGTCCGCGCGGGCAGCGGGTCCTGCCACAGCAGCGTCTCGGTGGGGACCTCCGGGCCGAGGTAGCGCACGACCGGGCCCATGTCGCGGTGGGTCAGCTTGAACCAGGCCCGGGCGAAGGCGTCCGCGAACTGGTCGGGGTTCTCCAGGAACCGGCGCGAGATCTGCTCGTAGACCGGGTCCACGCGGAGCGCGAGGTCGGTCGTGAGCATCGTCGGGGCGTGGCTCTTCGACGGGTCGTGGGCGTCGGGCACGGTGCCCGCCCCGGCGCCGCCCTTCGGCCGCCACTGGTGGGCGCCCGCGGGGCTCTTGAACAGCTCCCACTCGTACTTGAACAGGGTCTCGAAGAAGCTGTTGTCCCACTGGGTCGGGGTGGGCGTCCAGATGCCCTCCAGACCGCTGGTGATGGTGTCGCCGCCCTTGCCGGTCCCGAAGGAGTTGCTCCAGCCCAGGCCCTGCTCCTCCAGCGAGGCGGCCTCGGGGTCGGGGCCGACGTTGTCCGCCGGGCCCGCGCCGTGGGTCTTGCCGAAGCTGTGGCCGCCCGCGACCAGCGCGACCGTCTCCTCGTCGTTCATCGCCATCCGGCGGAACGTTTCACGGATGTCGCGGGCCGCGGCCAGCGGGTCCGGGTTGCCGTTGGGGCCCTCCGGGTTGACGTAGATCAGGCCCATCTGGACGGCGCCGAGCGGGTTCTCCAGCTCGCGCTCGCCGGAGTAGCGCTTGTCGTCGAGCCAGGTGGTCTCCGGGCCCCAGTAGACGTCCTCCTCCGGCTCCCAGACGTCCGCACGGCCGCCGCCGAAGCCGAAGGTCTTGAAGCCCATCGACTCCAGGGCGACATTGCCGGCAAGGATCATCAGGTCGGCCCACGACAGGTTCTGGCCGTACTTCTTCTTCACCGGCCACAGCAGACGGCGGGCCTTGTCCAGGTTGGCGTTGTCCGGCCAACTGTTGAGGGGGGCGAAGCGCTGCTGGCCGGCCCCGGCGCCGCCGCGGCCGTCGCTGATCCGGTAGGTGCCGGCGCTGTGCCACGCCATCCGGATGATGAACGGTCCGTAGTGGCCGAAGTCGGCGGGCCACCAGTCCTGGGAGGTCGTCAGCACCTCGGCGATGTCCCGCTTCACCGCGGGCAGGTCCAGGGACTTGAACGCCTCGGCGTAGTCGAACTCCTCGCCGAGCGGGTTGGCCACGGCGGGGTTCTTGGCAAGGATCTTGACGTTCAGCCGCTCCGGCCACCACTGGCGGTTTCCGCCGCCCTGAGTCGGGTGCAGGGCGCGCCCGTGCGCGACCGGGCAGCCACCTCCGCCCTCCGACTTTGCGTCAGTGACGATTGCATCGTGGTTCTCGGACATGGGAATCCCTCCGGGATGGGCGGATCACGGTGCTGGCGGTGCTCGGGAACTGCGGGTGGTGGAGCAGTCGGGGCACGGGCCCCGGGTGACCTCGGCCTCGTGGGTCGCGGGGCCGCGGTCGTGGGTCGCGGTCGGGCAGGGGTGCTTCACCGACCGCGCAGTCGACGTCAGCGACGGCACCGCACGATCGGCACACGACGTGGTGGTGATTGTTCCCGACACCCCCCTCGAACCGGGCCGGACTGCCGGCTGATTCGAGTGGTGCGCGAGTCCCGCCTCGTCGAGAGCCGTCCGGACGGTTCCGAGCAGCGGACGCGGGCGGCCGTCATCGGCAGACCGGCTCCGCGGAGCTCCTCGGTGGTGGTTCCGTCACGTCTCCGTCTCCTGCCGTACTGGGGTCCTCCTGTCCCTTGGCTATCTCCGGAGCCGATCCTACGATGGACACAGTCTTAGTCAAGAAGCACGCCAAGGCCATATCCAATCGGAACCCGGACGCCCACCGGTAGACTTCGCGTATCCCGCCGAGCCTGAATAGGTGAACCGACATGAGTGACCTGCTGGAGCGACTGCGAGGGCGCGGCTGGCGGATGACCTCCCAGCGGCGTGTCGTTGCCGAGGTCCTCGACGGCGAGCACGTGCACCTCACGGCCGACGAGGTGCACGCCCGCGCCGCCCTGCGGCTGCCCGAGATCTCCCGGGCGACCGTCTACAACACCCTCGGCGAACTGGTCTCCCTCGGCGAGGTCACCGAGGTCTCCACCGACGGCCGCGCCAAGCGCTACGACCCCAACGCCCACCGCCCGCACCAGCACCTGGTGTGCTCCGGCTGCGGCACCATCCGCGACGTCCACCCGGCGGGCGACCCGCTGGCCGACCTCCCGGCGGAGGAGCGGTTCGGCTTCGCGGTCTCCGAGGTCCACATCACCTACCGCGGCCTGTGCCCGTCCTGCGCCTGAAGCCGCCTCCCGCACCGCGGAGGGGCCGCGCGGTGCGGGAGGGCGCGGCGCCGGGCCGAGCGCCGTGCGGCGGCCCGGCGCCCGCCGTCCTGTCCCGCCCTACTCGGTGGACGTGACCCGGGCCAGGGCCACTCCGCCGACGATGAGGGCCAGCGCGGCGACCCGGCCCGCGCTGACCGGGTCCTTGTGGACGACGATGCCCAGGGCGATGGCGCCGATCGCGCCGATCCCGGTGAACACCGCGTACGCCGTGCCCACCGGCAGCCCCTTCATCGCCAGCGACAGCAGGTAGACCGCCACGGCGGCGAGGAGGAAGCAGACCAGGGTGGGCAGCGGCCGGGTGAATCCCGCGGTGGGCTTGATGCTCTGCGACCAGGCCACCTCCACCGCACCCGCGGCCAGCAGCAGCAGCCAGCTCACAGCGCGCCGCCCAGGGCGCGGGCGGCGGCCAGGGCCGCGGCGCGGGACTCGTCGTGCTCGGCGCGGCGGGCCGCGAGCGCGGGGTCCACACGGGAGTTGACCAGCTCGGTGCCGATGAAGGTGACGTCCTCGACGGCGTAGTGCCCGCGGATGAAGTCGCGCAGGTACCGCTCCTGGTGGTCGTACGCCTCCTTGGGCGTGCCCGGCCCGTAGGCGCCGCCGCGGGCGTGGGTGACGACGAACCGCCGTCCGGCGAGGGACATCCTCGGGAACGTCACCTGGTCGATCCACGCCTTGAGGGAGGCGGGGACGGAGTAGTTGTACATCGGCGCGGCGATGAGCACCACGTCCGCGGCGATCAGTTCGGCCAGCAGGGGCTCGACGACGGCCCAGGCCGCGGCCCGGGCGGGGGTGCGGACCGCCTCCCGGTAGCGGTCGGGGTCGGTGATCCGGTGCTCCATGAGGTGGTCGCAGATCTCGGTCCACGCCTCGCCGATCGGCGGGACGGGGTCGCGCGCGAGGTCGCGGTGGAGGTGGGTGCCGTCGGGGTGGGCTGCTCGCCAGGCGGCGGCGAAGGCGTCGCCGAGCTCGCGGCTGAAGGAGCGGCGGCGGGCGCTCGCGTCGAGGTGCAGCAGGGTGGTGCTCATGGGTGTGCCTCCCGGGCAGTCAAGTGGACATCACGTCCACTTCAGTCGCTCGGAAGAGGCAACTGGACGCCGCGTCCGGTTATTCCCGGGTGCGGGGCCTGGTTAGGGTGGCGCCGTGACCAAGGAACGTGCCGACGCCGCGCGCAACCGGGCCAAGGTGCTCGCCGCCGCGGCCGGGCTGTTCGCCGCGAAGGACCCGCGCACCGTCACGATGGAGGACATCGCCCGGGCCGCCGGGGTCGGCCGGGGAACGCTGTACCGGCGGTACCCGGACGTCGCCTCCGTCGCCAACGCGCTGCTGGACGAACACGAACGGGCCCTGCAACGGGAACTGCTCCAGGGCGCCCCGCCCCTGGGCCCCGGCGCGCCGCCGCGGGAGCGGCTGGCCGCCTTCTACGCGGCCATGGCCGCGCTGCTCGACCGGCACGTCCACTTGGCCCTCGGCGCGGAGACCGGCGCGGCGCGATACGCCACCGGCGCCTACGGCTTCTGGCGCGCCCACGTGCTGGCCCTGCTCCGGGAGGCCGGGGCGGCCGACCCGGAAGCCCTCGCCGACGCGCTGCTGGCCCCGCTGGCCCCCGAGGTCTTCGCCCACGTGCGCCAACGCGGAGTCAGCACCGCCCGCCTGACGGCCGCCCTCACCGAACTCACCCGCGTCCTGGACGGTTAGACCCGCGGGTGCGGGCGGCGCGGGGGCTCAGGTCAGGACGACGCAGCCCCGCCGCTCCAGTTCGGCCAGGAGCGCCGGCGGGGGCTCGCAGGGGTTCCAGCGCAGGTCCAGCTTCTCCAGGGCGGGCAGGGCGGTGACCCAGTCGGGGAGGTGGGCGATGCGGTTGCTCCGCACGTCGAGCTGGCGCAGCCGGGGCAGGCCGGCCAGGGCCCGGGGCAGTTCGGCGAGGGCGTTCTCGCGCAGGTCCAGGTGGCGCAGTTCCAGGAGCCGGGCCGTGGACGGCGGCAGGTGCGCGAGCGCGTTGCCCCTGAGCCACAGTTCGCGCAGGTTGCGCAGGTCGCCGAGGCCGTCGGGCAGGGTCGTCAGCCGGTTGTGCTGGGCCCGCAGTTCGATCAGGCCGGTCATGCGGCCGATGGTCCTCGGCAGGGCGGTGAGCGCGTTCTCGCCGACGTTGAGATAGCGCAGTCGCGTCAGGTCGCCCAGGGAGTCCGGGAGCTCGGACAGCTTGTTGTCGTGCAGGTAGAGGCAGTTGCCGAGGCCGGTCAGCTCGCCCAGTTCGCCGGGTACCGCGGTGAGGTGGTTGTGGCCGAGGTCGAGGGTGGTCAGCCGGCGCAGCCGTCCGATGGCGGGCGGCAGATCGGTGAGCCCGGTCTCGGCGAGGATCAGCACCTGGAGCTCGGTGCGCCGCCAGACCGACTCGGGCACCTCGCCCAGCGGTTGGCGCCACAGGTTCAGTACGTGCGGGCCCGGCTCGGCCGCCTCCCCCGGTGCGTCGGCGGCCGGGCGGGAGGCCGCGGCGGCGGGCAGGACGCACTGCATCAGCACCGTGTCCACCCACCGGCCGTGCTTGTGGCCCACACCGGTGAGCCGGCCCGCAGGGGTGAAGCCGTGGCGGCGGTGGAGGGCGGCGGAGGCGTCGCTGCCGGTGTCCGCGATGACGGCCACGACCTGCCGGACCCCGGCCCGCTCGCACGCCCGCAGCAGCCCCGCCAGCAGCGCGGAGCCCACTCCGCGGCCGGTGTGGCCGGGGGCGAGGTAGACGGTGTCCTCGACGGTGTGCCGGTACGCCGGCTTGGGGCGCCAGGGAGCGGCGTAGGCGTATCCGGCCACCTCGGCGCCGACCTCCGCGACCAGGAACGGCAGGCCGCGCTCGGCCAGGTCGTCGTACCGCCGCCGCCAGTCGGCGGCCGTCGGCGGGACCTCCTCGAAGGTGACGACGCTGCCGGTGACGTAGTGCGCGAAGATGCCGGCGACGGCTTCCAGGTCGGCGGGAGCGGCCGGGCGGACGGTCGGTTCGGCGGTCACAGCATCCCCTGCTTTTTCTCTATAGAGAACAGGATCGTTATTATAGAGCAATGCTGGATCTTGCAGAACTGGGGCGCCGTGTTCAGGGGCTCAGGCTGGACCGCGGCCTGACGCTCCAGGCCCTGGCGGACGCGGCGTCGGTGAGCGTCAGCATGCTGTCCTCGGTCGAGCGCGGGCAGAAGGCGCCCACGGTCGTCGTGCTGGCCCGAGTCGCCGACGGGCTCGGCGTCCCGCTGGCGGAGCTGGTCGCGTCCGCCGAGGACCGGCGGGTCGTGGTGCGGCGCGCGGCGGAGCAGGACGTCGTGGACGAGCCGGGGGGATGGCGGCGGGCGATCCTCACACCGGTGGTGCCCGGGGTGAACTTCGAGTGGATCCGCTCGACCCTGCCCCCGGGCTGCGACGCCGGCCGGTTCCCCGCCTACGCGCCCGGCTCCCACGAGTTCGTCGTGGTCCACTCCGGCGAGCTGCGGCTGACCGTCGGCGACACGTCCCTGGAGCTGGCGGCGGGCGACTCGGTGTACTTCGCCGCCGACGTCCCGCACGGGTACGCCAACCCCGGCACCGCGGCCTGCACCTACTACGTCGCCGCCCTGATCATGCGGCCCCGCGGCCCGTCGTCCCGCCGGGGCGCCCGCGGCGGCCGGAGCCGGGGGGCCTCGGGCGGGGGGTGACGCCGCCGGGCCCGGCGCGGTGCCGGGCCCGGCGGGGCGGTCAGTCGGTGCCGGACTCCATCGCGGCGCGGTCCAGCATCTCGTTGTCGTCGGGCGCCTCGCCGCGCGAGGCGATGGCCTCGGCTCCGCCCTGCGGCATCGGGCCGATCAGCCCGGTCGAGGCCGCCTGGGCGGCACCGATGAGCTGGGGGTGGGCCGTGCCGACCATGCCGAGGTCGGCGTACTGCTCCAGCTTGGCGCGGGAGTCGGCGATGTCGAGGTTGCGCATGGTGAGCTGGCCGATCCGGTCCACCGGGCCGAACGCCGAGTCCTCCGTGCGCTCCATCGACAGCTTGTCCGGGTGGTAGCTCAGCGCGGGGCCCGCGGTGTCCAGGACCGAGTAGTCCTCGCCGCGCCGCAGCCGCAGGGTCACCTCGCCGGTGACCGCCGCGCCGACCCAGCGCTGGAGCGACTCCCGCACCATCAGCGCCTGCGGGTCGAGCCAGCGGCCCTCGTACAGCAGCCGGCCGAGCCGCCGGCCCTCGTTGTGGTAGGCCGCCACGGTGTCCTCGTTGTGGATCGCGTTGACCAGCCGCTCGTACGCCGCGTGCAGCAGCGCCATGCCGGGCGCCTCGTAGATGCCGCGGCTCTTGGCCTCGATCACCCGGTTCTCGATCTGGTCCGACATGCCCAGGCCGTGCCGGCCGCCGATCGCGTTGACCTCCATCACCAGGTCGACGGGGGTGGCGAACTGCTTGCCGTTGACCGTCACGGGGCGGCCCTGGTCGAAGCCGATCGTCACGTCCTCGGGGTCGATCTCGACCGCGGGGTCCCAGAACCGGACGCCCATGATCGGCTCGACGGTCTCGATGGAGGCGTCCAGGTGCTCCAGGGTCTTGGCCTCGTGGGTGGCGCCCCAGATGTTGGCGTCGGTCGAGTACGCCTTCTCGGTGCTGTCGCGGTAGGGCAGGCCGTGGGCGAGCAGCCACTCCGACATCTCCTTGCGGCCGCCGAGCTCCGCCACGAAGTCGGCGTCCAGCCACGGCTTGTAGATGCGCAGGTGCGGGTTGGCGAGCAGGCCGTAGCGGTAGAACCGCTCGATGTCGTTGCCCTTGAACGTCGAGCCGTCGCCCCAGACCTGCACCCCGTCCTCGAGCATCGCCCGGACCAGCAGCGTGCCCGTGACGGCACGGCCGAGCGGCGTGGTGTTGAAGTACGGGCGCCCGCCCGAGCGGATGTGGAACGCCCCGCACGCGAGCGCGGCCAGGCCCTCCTCGACCAGCGCCGCCCGGCAGTCCACCAGGCGCGCGATCTCGGCGCCGTACGTCGTCGCCCGGCCGGGTACCGAGGCGATGTCGGGCTCGTCGTACTGGCCGACGTCGGCGGTGTAGGTGCACGGCACGGCACCCTTGTCGCGCATCCAGGCGACCGCGACCGAGGTGTCGAGGCCACCGGAGAAGGCGATACCGACGCGCTCGCCGGTGGGCAGGGAGGTGAGGACCTTGGACATGGCAAGAGTATGCACTCTTCCGCATTATCATGCAACGCCCGTCCTCGCCGCCCCTCCCTCGCCCCCGCCGCCCCGCCCCCGCCGGGGCGCCCGGGGTCGCGGCGCGGCGGGGGGCGGGGCCGCCCGGTCACCCGGTCACCCGGACATGAACAGGGCGTCCGCCGACCGCGGCTGCCCCTCCACGGTGATCTTCTTGTCCTTCATGTACTCGAGCATGGACAGGACCGCCGAGCCGCCCTCGCCCACGGCCGCCGAGATGCGGCGGACCGCTCCCGAGCGGATGTCCCCGGCGGCGAAGACACCGGAGAGGCTGGTCTCCATGGGCTGCTTGGCGGCGGCGGCCGGGCCGGTGAGGACGTAGCCCTTCACGTCGAGCTTGACCTCGAGCTTCTTCTCGGTCTTCAGCTTCTTCAGCCACCCGGTGTTGGGGACGCCGCCGATCAGGGCGTACGCGCCCGCCACGGGGATGTTCTGCTTGTCGGTCCCGCCCTTGCACTTCTGGACGCGGACCGTGGTGAGGTAGCCGTCGGCGCCCGCGTACTCGTAGACCTCGTACCCCTCCATGAGCACGACCTTCCCCCGCTTCACCCAGTACCTGACCTCGTCCACGAGCCCCGGGAGCATGCTCTTGCCGAGCGTGTCCAGGATGACCATGGTCACCTTCTTGACCTTCTGGGCGAAGAACACGGCGGCCCGGCCCGCGGTGTCCCCCGCGCCGATGATCACCAGCTCGTCAGTGCCGGTGTACATGTCCACGTCCGACGGCAGGGCGTCGTAGTACAGGCCCTTGTACAGGTACGTGTTCTCGTCCTTGCCGCCCTGCGCCCGCGGTGTGTGGCCGCCCGCGAGCAGGAGCATCTTCGCCTCCACGGACAGGGTCTTGCCGTCGTCCCGCTTGGCGGTGATCCGGTAGCCGGGGACTTTGTCGATCGTGCTCGCGGCGATCGTCTCGACGGTGGACGCGGGCAGCCACTCGACGTGGAAGTTCCCGGCGTGCCTGCTCCACAGGTGGGCCAGCTCGTCCGGTTCGATGCCGTCGGGGAAGCCCAGGTAGTTGTCGATCCTGTTGTTCGCCGTGCCGGCCGTCCCGCCGGGGGCGGACCGCTCGACGACGAGCACCTTCCAGCCGAGCAGGGCGGCGCCGTTGACCGCCGCGGACAGCCCGGCCGGGCCTCCGCCCGCCACCACCAGGTCGTACCGGTCCTGGTGGCCCATCCGCACGAGGCCGAGCAGCTCCGCCAGCCTGATGAACGGGGGGTCCACCAGGGGCTTGGGGTAGTTCTCCACCTGCACCGACACCTCGCCCCGCACCGTGACCGGGTCCGTCCGGTAGGCCACGTGGTTCAGGCGCAGGAACCGCAGCACCCGGAAGACCTTCTCCTTCCTGCGGTCCCCGTACACCACGGCCCGGTGCTCCCCGGGTCCGGCCGCGTCGTAGAGGGCCTCCTCCACCCGCGTCCAGAAGTCCTCCTCGTCCGGGGAGGCGGGGGCCGTCCGCGGGCCGCCCCCGGCCCGCCCGGCCTCCCGCGGGCCCGCGCCGGGGGTCAGCAGCAGCCCGGGCGCCGCGGACACGCCGCGCCCCTCGGCGGACAGCAGGTCCGCGCCCGGCCCGTCGGGCAGCTCCTCCTCGGCCAGGACGGCGGCCACGGCCGCGGGCGTGTCGGTGAGGGCGGACAGGGACTTCCGGGTGTCGGCGACGCCGGAGGTCCGCAGGACCCGGTACTTGCCGCAGAAGTACTCCTCCAGCCTCCGGGCGGTCTCCTCGCCCCGCCCGGAGTCGGACACGGCCAACAGGATCACGTCACGGTCATCGGGTGTCATGCGCTCGGCTCCTTCTTCGTCGGCCCCCGCAACGGAGTGCCGTGATACCCGGACGCGGAGCCGCGCAGTGGCGCCGGTGCGGAATTCGCCTGTTCGGCGGGGCGGGCTCCGGCTTCCCGCCGGCCGCGGCGGCCCGCGTCCGCCGTCGCCGGGGGGCCGCCGTGGTGGACGAGGAGGACCGCGGCCAGGGCGAGGGCCAGGCCGAGGGCCGTCCGGGGGCCGAAGGGCTCACCGAACATCAGGGCTCCCCACACCGCCGTGACCGGGGCCATCAGGAGCATGAGGGTGTTGACCTCGGTGACGCCGGAGCGCCGCAGGATGAGCCAGTACAGCCCGTACCCGCCGAAGGTGGAGAGGACCACGAGCCAGGTGATCGCGCCCCAGAACGCGGGCTCGGCGGGCGGCCCGGCGCCGCCGGTGGCCGCGGCGAGCACGGTGAACACGACGGCGCTGGTGGCGCAGTGGACGGTCAGCGACACCACGGGCGCGACCCTGGTGCGGGAGCGGCTCTCCAGGAAGGTGGCCGCGACCAGGGAGAGCATGCCGAGGATCGGCAGGGCGTACGCCCACCGGGGGACGCCGGGCGCGGCCGAGGCGTCGGCCGTGGTGACGAGGGCGACGCCGCCGAGGCCCAGGCAGAGGCCGAGCCACTGCTCGCGGGTGACGCGCCGGCCCAGCAGCGGCCCGGCGAGCGCTCCGGCGACGAGGGGCTGCACGCCGTCGATCAGCGCCGTGGTGCCGCTGGAGACCCCGAGGTCGATCGCGTGGTAGACGGTGAGCAGATAGCCGCTCTGCGACAGCAGGCCGATCACGGCCTGCCGCGCCACGTCCCGCGCCGCCAGACCCCGCCAGGCCGCCGCGGACACGACGATGGCGACGACGGCCAGGACGACGGCCAGGGGCAGGAACCGCCACATCAGGACCGTGGCCGCGGACGCGCTGCCGCCGCCGAGCTTCGCGCCGATGAACCCGGAACTCCAGCACAGGACAAACGCGGTCGGGAGCAGGACGTTCACGCCTCACCTTCCGGTAAACAGATCGGTTTACTCCGGTGCGGCGACCCCACTATACAGATCGGTATACTCCCGGGCATGGGCAGTACCGCGGGCACACCGCGACGGATCACGATGACGCCGGCCGCACTCCGGGTCCTGCGGGCCGCGGGGCGGCTGTTCTACGAACGCGGCATCCACGCCGTGGGAGTGGACCTCATCGCCGCCGAGGCCGGGGTCACCAAGAAGACCATCTACGACCGGTTCGGCTCCAAGGAGCAGCTCGTCGTGGAGTACCTCGCGGACCGCGACGAACGCTGGCGGGCCTTCCTCGCCCGGCACCTCGACGCCGCGCCGGGGGCACCCGCGGAGCGGGTCCTGGCCGTGTTCGACGCCTCGGCGGCGTGGTCGGCGGAGCACGGCTCCAAGGGGTGCGGCATGGTCAACGCCCACGCCGAGATCAGCGATCCGGCCCACCCCGCCCACCCGGTCATCGCCGGGCACAAGCGGTGGATGCTCGCCCTGTTCACGGATCTCGCGGCCGAGCTGGCCCCGGACCGGGCCGGCCCGCTGGGGCGGACGCTTACGCTGCTGCACGAGGGAGCGCTCGTCGCCCACGGCCTGGGCGTCTTCCCCGACCCCTTCGGCCACGCCCGCGACCAGGCGCGGGCCCTCCTCGGCCCGCTATGACGGCAGCGGCCGGAGCGGGTGCTCGTAGCGGCTGACCCAGGTGACGGGCCCGCCCCGGGCGCGCTGCCCCGGGGCGCCGCCGACCGGGGCGTCTCCGCGGTGGTGGAAGCCCCGCGCCTCGTAGTAGGCGCGGAGGCGGTGGTTGCCGCTGACGCAGTCCAGGCGCAGGGCTTCCTTCCCGTGCCCGCGCGCCGTGTCCCCCGCCCAGTCCAGGACCGCGGCGCCCAGCCCCGCCCAGCGGCGGCGCACGGCCATCCGGTGCAGGTAGCCGGCCGAACCCTCGACGTCCGTCCACAGCGGGTCGGACCAGTCCAGGGTGGCGGTGCCCGCGACCTCGCCGCCGACGTGGACCAGCCAGGTCTCTCCGCGGGCCACGGCGCCCTCGACCCAGGCCGCCTCGAACCGGGCGGGCCACTGGTCGATGTGCCGCTCCCGCAGCCAGGCGGCCGCCTCGTCCAGGACCCGGAGCACGGTGTGCACCTGCGATGCCGTTGCCTGCCGGAAGGTGACGGCTCGGCCGTTCCACGTGGTCGCCATGGTGGTGATGTCCTCGCTCCGGGGCTTGTGCGGCCTGCGGCCTGCGATCTGCGATGTGCGGCCCGAGTCCGCGGCTCGACTCTTCGGGCTCTCGGGCTCTTCGGGCTCTGCGGTCGACATGGTCGATTATACTGAACGCATGGTTCAGTATATTGACGATCTCGAGGTCGGCGCCCAAGCCGCCGCCTACGCGGACGACACCTACCTGATGTCCGTCACCACCCGCGTCCTCGCCGTGGGGCGGGACGACGGGGACGGGCCGTGGGTCGCCGTGGAGCGGAACATCTTCCACCCGCAGGGCGGCGGCCAGCCCGCGGACCGCGGCCGGCTGGGCGAGTGCGAGGTCGCGCCCCAGCGCCATCCCGGGACGGGCCTGGTGGTGCTGCGCGCCCCGGAGGCGCACCGGGACGGGCTCGCCCGCCTCGCCGAGGGCGAGCCCGTGGTCGCGCACGTGGACGCCGGGACCCGGCTCCTGCACGCCGCCCTGCACACGGCCGGGCACCTGGTGGAAGCGGCCGGGCGGACGCTGGGCTGGGTCCACGCGGGCAACAACCACTTCCCCGGCCAGGCGCGGATCGAGTTCGCCCCTCCCCCGGACGGGCTCGGCGATCCGGAGGCCCGGGAGGAGGCGGCCGAGCGGTTGCGCGCCTGGGTGGCGGAGGCGGTGTCGCGGGACCACCCGGTCACCGCGGAGCACGACGGGCAGGGCCGGCGCGTCGTCCGGATCGGGGACCTGCACGCCGCGCCCTGCGGCGGCACGCACGTCCGAAGCCTCGCCGACCTGGAGGAGCTGCTGATCCCCGCGGTGAAGGTCAAGAAGGGCCGCGTCAAGGTGGCCTACACGGCCTCCCACGGGCCGCTGCGGTGAGCGCCCCGCAGCGGGACGCCCGCCCCGCCAGCAGCGCCGCGGCCGCGGCCGGGGCGCAGGTGCGGCGGCGGCGCCGGCAGCGGGGGATGAGCCAGGCGGAGCTGGCCCGGCGCACCGGGCTGAGCAAGGCGACGCTGTCGCAGTTGGAGGCCGGGGCGGGCAACCCCACCATCGACACCCTGGACTCCATCGCCGTCGCGCTGAGCATCCCCCTCACCGACCTGCTCACCCGGGACGTCACCCCGGGCACCCTGCACATCGCGGGGACCGCGGCGCAGGAGGAGGGGCCCACCAGGGAGCTGCTGCGGCGGATCAGCGGCGGGCACAGCCTGGAGGTGTGGCGGCTGCGGCTGCCGGCGCACACCGCGGTCGACGGGGTGCCCCACGCACCCGGCACGATCGAGCACCTGCTGGTCGCGTCGGGGCGCCTCACCGCCGGCCCCACCGACGACCCGCGCCGCCTCGGCCCGGGGGACCTGCTGGCGTTCGCCGGGGACGCCCCGCACCACTACCGGACCGACGACTGCGCCGCGGACGTCACCGTCGTCATCGCCTCGCCCGCCGTGGGATGAGCCGGGCCCCCGCCGCGCGCTCGGCCGCGGGGGCCTCGAACAGGCGGAGCTAGCCGAGGACCAGCAGCGCGGCGGCCGCCGGGCCGAAGGCGCCGCCGAGTTGGTAGCTCAGGGCGAACAGCCCGATGGCGGTGGCGCGCTGCTCGGCGGGGGCCGCGTCGGCCGCCTGCATGGACAGGATCGCGTTGGCGCCGGTCGCGGTGAACGCGGCGGCGCCGGCCGCGGCGAGCAGGAGCGCGCCCCACGGCGCGAACACGGCGGTGAGCACGGCCAGGGCGCCGGTGCTGAGCAGCACCGCCCGTGTCCGCCCGCGGCCCAGCCGGGACGAGGCCGCGGCCAGCGGCCAGGACAGGGCGGAGCCGATGAGCAGGGTCGCCAACTGCCCCGCGCCGATGGCCTGCTGCGACCACTGGGCGCGGTCCCCGATCAGCCGCGGCACCGCGAACAGGATGGTGAAGTAGGAGGTCGAGAGGGCCAGGGCGAGCAGCGCGCAGACGCGGAAGGCGGAGGTGCGCAGCAGCGCGGACGGCACGAAGCCGTCGGGGCGGCGCCGGATGTGGGCGGCCAGCAGCGCACCGGAGGCCAGGGCCGCGGCCGCCGCGGGCAGGGTGGCCGTGGGCAGCAGGACCAGCGCGGTGGCCAGCGCGGTCAGCAGCACGGCGCCGCGGCGGTCGAACGGCGTGCCGGGGGCGGCGGCGGCCGGCGGTGCGTGGCGGACGACGGCGGGCACGGCCACCAGCGCCACCGCCGACACGGCGAGCGCCGCCCGCCAGGAGGCGGCGTCGGTGATCTGCTGGCCGAGCAGGGGCCCCGCCGCGCCCAGCACGCCGAAGCCGGCGCTGATGACGCCCATGCGTCGGGCGGTTCCGGCGAGGGTCATGGCGGTGGCGATCAGCCCGGAGCCGCCCGCGGCCTGCGCGGCCCGGCCGGCCAGGGCCAGCGGCAGTGACGGGGCGGCGACCACGAGCACGGTGCCGGCCAGGACCAGGGCGGCACTCACCCGCAGCACCACCGGTGCCCCGCGGCGCCGCAGCAGCCCGGCCAGGAGCGGGGTGGCGACGGCCATGGCCCAGGCGAACGCGGTCACCAGCCAGGTGGCGGCCGCCGTGGCCACCCGCAGCGACCCCGCCATGTCCTCCAGGATCAGCACCGGCGCGTTGGCCGACGCGGCGGCGGGGGTGGCCAGCAGCGCCAGCCACCCGACGGGCACGGGGCGGGGGGCGGCGCGTCCCGCGCCGGTGCGGTCGGGGGCGGCGGTGCGTGCGGATGCGCGGTTCATGGCGGGCTACCCCCTGGGTGCGGACGGTGCGGCGGCCGGCGGCCGGCCCGCGGACGCGTGGGCCGGGCGACTGGACGCGGCCGCCGCTTCACTCAACGTTGACAATCTCAACGTTGAGATAAAAGCAGAGGGGCTTGTTCAACGTCAAGTGTCTTAACATTGAGAGGACTCGGCCGCGGTCACTCGGCCGAGGTCACTCGGCGGCGGTCACTCGGCGGCGGCCGCACGGCAGGCCGAGCCCACGGGCACGGACGAGCACCGGGAGAAGGGGTGGACCAGTGGACCAGGCGATGACCGATGTGGTGGACCTGATCATCGACCAGTGGACGCGGGAGCGGCCCGAGCTGACCGACGAACTGTGGCCGGTCCACGTCATCGCCCGGATCCAGCGGATCAACCGGATACTGGACCGGCACCTCAAGGAGTTCTGCGCCCAGCGCGGCCTGGAGGTGGGCGAGTTCGACGTCCTCACCACGCTGCGCCGCTCGGGGCCGCCCTACGCCCTGACCGCGGGCGCCTTCCTCAAGGCGGCCATGGTCACCTCCGGCGCCATCACCAACCGCATCGACCGCATGGAACGCAAGGGCCTGGTCGAACGGGTCCGCGACACCGACGACCGGCGCACCGTCAGGATCCGGCTCACCCCGGCGGGCCGGGAACTGGTCGATCTGGCCATGTCGGAGCACCTGGCCCACTACGCGAGGATCCTGGAGGGCCTCGACCGGGACGAGTGCGGCCACCTCGCGTCGGCGCTGCGGAAGGTCCTCCTCGCCCACCGCGACACCTCCATCGGCTGACGCGCGCACCCGCGGCGGGTCACCGCGGTGGGGCCGCGGCCTCCAGGTCGTCGACGCTGCCGGACATGATGGTGCGGATGTGCGCGGTGATGTGCTCGAGCGGCCAGTCCCACCAGGCGAGGGCCAGCAGGCGGGCGATGTCCGCGTCGCCGTGGCGGCGGCGGATCAGCCGGGCCGGGTTGCCGCCGACGATGCCGTAGTCCGGGACGTCGTCCACGACGACGGAGCCGGACGCGATCACCGCCCCGTGGCCGACGCGGACACCGGGCATGACCATCGACCGGTACCCGAACCAGACGTCGTTGCCGACCACGGTGTCACCCCGCCCGGGCAGGCCGGTGATCAGATCGAAGTGCTCGGCCCAGGAGCCGCCCATGATGGGGAAGGGGAACGTCGAGGGGCCGTCCATGCGGTGGTTGGCGCCGTTCATGATGAACCGCACGCCTTCGCCCAGCGCGCAGAACTTCCCGATGACCAGCTTCTCCGGTCCGTAGTGGTAGAGCACGTTGCGGGTGAAGAACGCGGTCGGGTCGTCCGGGTCGTCGTAGTAGGTGAACTCCCCGACCTCGATCAGCGGCGAGGTGACGAGCGGCTTGAGCAGCACCACACGGGGCTGCTCGGGCATCGGGTGGAGCACGGTCGGATCGGCGGGGACGGCCGGCATCGCGAATCGACTTCCTCACACGCTGCGGAGTGGTTTCCACCCCCATGATCGCAAACCCCGCCCCGGGCGCCCCGGGACGCTCCCCACCGGGGCTACCGGTCCTCGCGGGGCCGCTCCCGGTTGTCGTAGGCGTGGCGGGCGGCGGCGATGGCCGGGCGGTTGCGGTCGGCCCATGCCGCGAGGGCCTCGAGCGGCTCGCGGATCTCGTCGATCAGGGGCGTGGTGGCGTACTCCACGCGCGGCGGGGCGTCCGGGTGGACGGTCCGGGTGACCAGCCCGTTGCGTTCGAGACTGCGCAGGCTGAGGGTGAGCATGCGGCGGCTGATGCCGTCGACGGCGCGCTCCAGTTCGGTGAACCGGCGCGGCCCTTCGCCGAGGACGACGAGCACCTGGGCGCTCCACTTGTCGCCGATCAGGGCGAGCACCTCCCGCAGGGGGCAGTCGGCGATGCCGGGGGCGGCGTCCGCGGGCGGCGGCGTGAGCTGGTCCGTTACCCCGGTGTTCCGTTGCGACATGAAAGTGCCTCCTTACGCGCGCTCTGAGCTTGCTTCAGGATGGCGCCTGTTACAAGTCGTAACGTTCCTGGTGGCAGGCGGTACTTCGGCGTGCCTCCGGGCGATCGCGGGTGGACGGACGAGGAGAGACGAGTGCCGACGACGACGACGAGCGGCGGGTTCAAGGTTCGCTACGAGGTGTCCGGTGACGGGCCCGTTCTCGTGCTGCATCCGGGGATGTTCCAGACCGGCGCCAGTTGGGGCGACACCGGCTACACCCCCGCGCTGCGGGCCGGGCACACGGTGGTGGCCATCGACCCGCTGGGCCTGGGGGCCAGCGACGGGCCGCGCGATCCCGCCGCCTACGCCCTGGAGCGCCGCGTGGAGTGCGTCACCGCCGTGCTCGACGACATCGGCGCCGACCGGGCCGCCGTCTGGGGCTACTCCATGGGCGCCCTGACGGCCCTCGGGACGGCCCTGCTCGCGCCCGAGCGGTGCGCCCGGGTCGTCGCGGGCTCCTGGGATCCGGTGGACGGCTTCGCCTCCGCGCGCGACCACGTCTTCCGGCAGCTCGGCCTGCCCGAGGGCACCGACGCGTTCGACGTGCTGCGGCGGGGCGCCCTGGCCGATCCCGCGCAGGCCGCCGTCATCGAGGCGGCCGACCCCGCGGCGCTGCGCGCCAACTACGAGGCGTTCTCCCGTGACCGCGGCCTGGACGCGGGCCTGGCCCGCACCGGGGTCCCGCTGCTGATGTACTGCGGCACGGCCGACCCGTGGCACGAGCCGATGCGGCGGGTCGCCGCGCGCACGGGCAGCGGCTTCTTCTCCGTGCCGGGCGCCGACCACCGGGAAGGGTGGACGCGCTCGGCGGAGGTCCTGCCCCGCGTGCTGCGGTTCCTCGCCGCCGACGGGGAGTGAGCGGCACCGGCGCGCGGGGCGGGACGGCTCCTGGCAGGTGACGCGAGTGCCGGGCGCCCGCACCGTCCGGCCTGTCACTTCACCGGCATCACCCTCGGCGGCCCGCGGCCCCGCCCCCGGCCGCGGCGGGGGCGGGGGCGGGGCTTGCGGGTCGGCGTCCGCCCGTGCGCAGCGCGCCCGCGCTCGCCGCGACCACCAGCGCGATCGCGGCGCACTGCGGCAGCGAAAGACCCTGGTCCAGCACCAGGTAGCCCGCGAGCGCGGCGAGGGCCGGGGCCAGGCTCGTCAGCACCGCGAACGTCGCCGCGGGCAGCCGGCGCAGGGCGAGCAGCTCCAAGGTGTAGGGCACGCCCGAGCTCAGCACCGCGATCGCCAGGCCCAGGCCGAGCACTCCCGGTTCCAGCAGCGCCCCGCCCGCCGCCCCGAGGCCCAGCGGCAGGCTGACCAGCGCGGCGACGGCCATCGCGATCGCCAGGCCGTCCAGTTGCGGGAAGCGCGCGCCCGCGCGGGCGCCGAGCACGATGTAGGCCGCCCACATCGCCCCGGCGCCCAGCGCGAAGGCGACGCCCGCGGGGTTGAGCCGGTCCAGGCCGCCGCCGCCCAGCAGGCAGACCCCGGCGAGCGCGAGGCCGGCCCACAGCAGGCTGACGGCGCGGCGCGAGGCGACGACCGAGAGCAGCAGCGGCCCGAGCACCTCCAAGGTGACCGCGGGACCCAGCGGGATGCGGTCGATCGCCTGGTAGAAGAGGATGTTCATCCCGCCGAGGGCCAGCCCGAACCCGCCGGCCACCGCCCAGTCCGCACGGGAGCGGCCGCGCAGTCGGGGCCGGGTGACGGCCAGCAGCAGCACCGCGGCGAACGTCACCCGCAGCGCGACCGTGCCGAGCGCCCCGGCCCGGGGGAACAGCAGCGCGGCGCAGGCCGACCCGAACTGCACGGACACCGCGGCGGTCAGCATCAGGCCGACGCCGCCCGCGCCGCCGCGCCCCTTGGCGGGACCGGGTGCGTGGCGCGGGGGAACGGGCGCGGCGGTCGCCGCGGACGAGACACGGGCCGTGGACAAGACACGGGCCGTGGACGAGGAGGTCATGCCCTCCACGCTAGGAATCCGGCTCGCGGCCGTGAAATGCCTGTCCGGCTGCGGTTATGCTTCCGACGCATGACCATGGAGCTGCGGCATCTGCGCGCCTTCCTCGCCATCGCCGAGGAGGGCAACGTCACCCGCGCCGCCGCCCGACTCCATCTGAGCCAGCCCGCGCTCTCCCGCACCCTGCGCCAGCTCGAGGACCACCTCGGCGCCCGCCTCGTCGACCGCTCCACCCACCATCTGGAGCTCACCGCCGAGGGCCGCGTCTTCCGCGACAAGGCCGCCGCCGCCCTCGCCGCCGTCGAGACCGCCCTGGACCCCGGAGGGCTGAGAAGCTGGCCGCTGCGCCTGGGCCACACCTGGGCGGCGCTCGGCGAACACACCGTGCCGCTGCTGCGCCGCTGGGACGAGACTCGCCCCGGCACCCCGCTGGAGCTGCTCCGCGTGGACGACCGCACGGCGGGCCTCACCCGGGGCGGGGTGGACGCGGCGCTGCTGCGCGGCGCGGCCACCTGGCCGGGGCTGCGCACGGAGCTGCTGCTGACGGAGGAGCGGGTGGTGGTCATGCCGGCGGACAGCCCGCTGGCGGCGCTCCCCCGGGTCGCGCTGGCGGATCTGACGGCCCATCCGATCGCCCTCAACACCGTCTCCGGCACCACCACGCTCGACCTGTGGCCGCCGGCGGCCCGCCCCCTCCGGACCATCGAGGTGACCAACACCGACGAGTGGCTGATCGCCATCGCGGCGGGCCGCGCCATCGGGGTGTCCACGTCGGCCACCCCGAGCAACCACATGCACCCGTCGCTGGTCCACCGCCCGCTCGCGGACGCGCCGCCCGTTCCCGTGGTCATCGCCTGGCGCGAGGGGACGGGGCACCCGGCCGTCCCGGACCTGGTGGCCCTCGCGCACCAGGTCGTGGCGGACGGGGCGAGATGAGCCGGCAGGCCGTTGAACTGCTCGGTCACCGGAAGGTTCCCCAGGCACCGAAAAGTGCGTCCTTCCATGTCAGCAGCCACTCTCCTACGGTTACCCGGTAACCACAGGAGAGAGAGAGGCGTGCCGTGGGCTCCGTGCGACGAGCCCGCGGGCGCCGGTGACGAGGAGGCGGGCAGCATGGCCATCACCCTGGTGAACCCCGGCGGTCTTCCGGAGGTCGACGCGTACCGGCAGGTGTCGATCGCGACCGGGTCGAGGCTGGTCTTCATCGCCGGGCAGGTCGCCTGGGACGCCGAGGGGCGCACGGTCGGCGAGGGCGACCTCGCCGCGCAGGTCGAGCGTTGCTACCTCAACATCGGCACCGCCCTGGCCGGGATCGGCGCCTCCTTCGACGACGTGGCGAAGCTGACCGTGCACGTCGTGGACTGGGCCCCCGACAAGATGCCCCTGTTCCTGGAGGGTGCCGCCAGGGCGGCCGCGAAGCTGGGGGTCACCCCCGTCCCGCCGGGCACGCTGCTGGGCGTGGCCGCGCTGGACGTGCCGGAGCACCTGGTGGAGATCGAGGCCGTCGCGGTCCTCGACTGACGGAGGGGCCGAGGTGTCAGCGGGTCCAGCCGCACATGCCGTCCACCGTCCCGCGCCGGCGGGTCGCCGTGGCCGTGCGCGGCGGGGATCCGGGGGTGTTCGATGGCGGAGCGGCAGCCGCCGAGCGCGGAGGACGTGGTGCGCAGCTTCGTCACCGCGCTGGGCGCGGCGAGCGCGGCGGTACGGGAGGCCCTGCCTGAGGCGGAGCGCCTGGCGGACCTGCCGGCGCTCGCGCGCTCGGGGCGGATCGGGCGCCGGGGTGAGGTCGGCGGCCACAGGTACGCGGTGCACGACGCGGGATGCCGGCTGATCGATCCGGGCGGGCTCGACGTCGACGTGGACTTCGCCGACGGGGCAGCGGTGTTCGACATCTGGCGGCTCCGCTGCCACGGGCGGAGCCTGCCCGGGCCCGTGGACCCGTCACCGGAGGAGTTGCGCCACGCGATCCGGGGGCTCGGCGGTCTGCTGGCGGAGGTGCGGCCGGGATGGTACGCGGTGACCGGGCACGATCCGGAGGAGGGCCGGGCGCCGGGGTGACCGGGCGGTGCGGGGCGGGGGTCGCGGCACCGGCCCCCGCCGGGGCACGTGCCTCACCGGCGGGGGCAGAAGCCGAATTCCTCCAGGATCTCGATGATGAGCAGGCGCAGGCAGGCCCGGTCCGGTGGGCCGCCGGGGTCGCCCTGGGGGCCGCGTGGTCCTCGGGGGCCGGGAGGGCCGCACTCCCCCTGGGGTCCCTGAGGCCCCCTGGGGCCGGCGGGCCCGGGTTGGCCGTCCTGGCCCTCGCGGCCGTCCACGCCGGGCTTGCCGTCGCGGCCGTTCCTGCCGGGCGGGCCCTCGGGGCCCTCGGGCCCCTGCTCGCCCTCCGGTCCCTCCGGGCCGCGCGGTCCCTCGGGCCCGGGCGGGCCGGGCACCCCGCGCGGGCCCTGGGGTCCGCGCTGGCCCTCGCATCCCGGCGGACCGCAGGGGCCGCCGGGACCGGGCGGTCCTTCCGGTCCTTGCGGGCCGCAGGGCCCGGGCGGTCCGCAGGGCCCCGGCGGGCCGCACGGTCCCGGTGGGCCTTCCGGACCGCGAGGGCCGCACGGCCCCGGCGGCCCGCACTGCCCTCGCGGGGGGCACGGGCGGGGTCTGACCGTGACCGGCACGCTCTCGCACACCGCTTTGCGGTCCCGGTGGGCCGCGACGGTCAGTTCCGCGTCGCCGGGATCCGCGTCGCAGCGGACCTCGAACCTCCCCGACCAGAATCGGCCGTCGACGCGTACCAGGGGATATGCCTGTTCTTCTCCTCCGGGGCACACACCGCAGCGGTATTCGGCTCGCTCCGGCGGGTCCTCGACGGGCCAGTACACGAACACCTGCGTGGTGGTTCCGGGGTGCAGCGGTTCACCGAAGAAGGCGAGTACCGCGGCCTTCGGGCTCTTCGACGCGACCACATCGTTTCCTTGGCGATACACGGGCCGACTGCGCGGATGACATGCCGCTCTCGCGGCGCCCTGGTGGATGCGGGAGGCATCGGCGGGGAAAAGGCGATGGCGCGGCTGTGCGGCGGAGGGTTGTCCACCGAAGGCCGGAATTCAACTTCGGCGCACCCATCGGAGATTGGTGTTTCACCTTTACCAGTTCCTTTTCTTTGTTCTTCCCGTCACTCCAGAAGTCATCCGGGATGAAGCGCGATTAGCCCCTTCGAGTTATTACCAGGAAAATCAGATCTCCGTGACGGCGCGGGGCGTGCCGAGAGCACGTCGGGCCGGGGGCCGCCCGCCCCGGCGGCCGGTCAGCGCAGGGAGGTGCGCAGTCTGCGGAGGACGCTGCCCGCGCGGACCGCGAGCCCACGGCGGCGGCGAGGCCGGCGGCCACCCGGAGCCGCGCCTCGGCGGTCTGCCCCAGGTCGCCCAGCAGGGCGGGGCCGGCGATGAGGAGGAACAGCAGGGCCGCGACCAGCCCACCGGAGACCACCGAGAAGGCGATCTCCACCGTAATCGCGTCCCGCTGCGCCTGTGTCCGCGGTCCGGCGGTGTTCTGCTCGCCCCGGCTCGAATGCATGAGCCCATCATGGCACCGGCCGGTCGGCAGGCGGGGCGGGGCGGCGGGTGGTTTTCAGCCCATGCTTTTGGCGCCGTCGAGGGCTTCGCGGATGATGTCGGCGTGGCCGGTGTGCTGGGCGGTCTCGGCGATGATGTGGCTCAGCACGCGGCGGGCGGACCAGTGGGCTCCCGGTTCGAACCAGGGGGCCTTGGGCAGCGGGTGGGCGGCGTCCAGGTCGGGAAGGGTGGCGAGGAGTTCGTCGGTGCGGCGGGCGACCTCGGCGTAGTCGGCGAGGACGCCGGCGAGGGTCTCGTGGGGCAGCAGGCGGAACTCGTCGGCGCGGCGGGCCCAGTCCTGCTCGGTCATGGTGGTGAAGTCGCCCATCGCGGAGGGGCCTTCGACGATGAACGCGGCCCAGTTGCGTTCGACGGCGGTGACGTGCTTGATCAGGCCGCCCAGGCACAGCTCGCTGGGGGTGGTGCGCCGCCTGGCCTGGTCGTCGGTGAGGTCGCGGGTGGTGAAGCGCAGGAAGTGCCGCTGGTGGGTGAGGGCGGCCAGCAGGTCGGCGCGCTCGCCGGTGAGGTGCGCGGTGGTGGTGGTCTGGTTCATGGGTTCTTTCCGCCTTCCTGTCGTTCCCGCGTTCCCGGGCCCGGATGCCGGGGTCCGGATCTTCTCGGGCCCGGATGCCGGGGATTCCGTGGCCGGATCCGGGCGCTACCCGGGTTCCCGCCGGTGTCGGCGGCTGCTCCGTCCGACAAGGACCACGTTAGGAGCCGAAGCGGCCACATCCTGACCTGAATCAACCCGAGATCGGAGCCCCGCCCGGGACGTGCGCGCCGCGGCGCCGGCCGCGGGTGAACCGAGGTTCGGGGCGACGGTGGGTGAGTACGCCCGGCGGCCGGTGAACGGCGCACGGGCGGGGGCGTGCCCGGCAACGCCCCCGCCCGTGCGCCCCGGCGGTGTCACAGCCCGTGGCGGCCGTCTCCCGTCACCAGTGCGGCGACCCGGGCCTCGGAAGCGGCGGAGAACGGGTCGCGCAGGGCGGCGACCGCCTGCCGGGTCTCCTCCTCGATCAGGTCGGCGTTGATCTGGGCCGCCGCGGCGGTGCCCGCCGCGCCCGCGGCGCCGACCTGGGCGGTCATGTCGGTGACGTTGCCGGCGACCCACACCCCGGGCACCTCGGTGCGGCCGGTCGCGTCGGCGGGGATGTGCTCGCCCGCGCCGGACGGGTGCTCCACCGGCCGCAGCCCCAGCGGCGCGAGGAAGCCGGCGCGGGCCACCATCCGCGGTGCCACCACCAGCGCCTGACGGGCCACCACCGTGCCGTCGCCCAGCCGTACGCCCACCAGCCGGTCGTCCTCGACCACCAGGGACTCCACCTCGCCGGGCACGACGGTGACGCCGCGGGCGGCCAGCCGCTCCGCCTCCTCCTCCGACAGCGGCGGCAGGGTGTGGGCGAAGAGGGTGACGTCGTCGCTCCACTGCCGGAACAGCAACGCCTGGTGCACCGACCGCGGCGAACCGGCCAGCACGCCGATGGCCTGGTCGCGCACCTCCCAGCCGTGGCAGTACGGGCAGTGCAGCACCTCCCGGCCCCACCGCTCCCGCAGCCCCGCCACGTCCGGCAGCTCGTCCACCAGACCGGCGGTCACCAGCACTCGGCGCGCCCGGACGGTGCGGCCGTCGGCCAGCGCCACGGCGAACCGGTCGCCCTCGCGGGTCACGGCGCCGACCTCGCCGGACACCACGTGGCCGCCGTAGCCGCGGACCTCCGCCCGCCCGCGCTCCAGCAGTCGCGCGGGCGGCATCCCCTCCCGGGCCAGCAGCCCGTGCACGCCCTCGGCCGGGGCGTTGCGGGGGCTGCCCGCGTCGATCACCACCACCGAGCGCCGCGCCCGGGCCAGCATCAGCGCCCCGCTCAGCCCCGCGGCGCCGCCGCCGACCACCACCACGTCATAGCTGCTCTTCAGCCGAAAGGTCACGTTGACCACCTCCGCGACGACCATGCGGCAGCGTCACGGAATCCGCAAAGGTTGTTGCCGGATCGGCAACGGAAGGGAGGGGTGCGACCTCGGTCAGGGGCTGCGCCGGGGTGTCGAGCCAGGTGTGCTCGCCGGTGGCGGTGACGGTCAGGCCGAAGCGGCCGACCTCCGGCCGGCCCGCGTCCGTCCACCAGCGGTGCGCGGCCTCCAGCTCCGCCCACAGCCGGCGCGGGCCGCACTGGTGGACCGTGGAGCGCGGTGCGCCGTCGAGGAACAGCACGGCCGCCCAGGAGCGGTCCGACAGCCCGTACAACCAGGTGCTGCGCTGGTCGCCGCGCCGGTCGGTGGCCATGGCCACGTCGCCGAGCAGGAGGCCGGCGACGAACGCGAAGGGGTGGTCGAGGCGGTCCTCGAAGCCGAGGTCGTGCGGGGTGAGGCGGGTGGTGGAGGCGTCGGCCCCGCCGGGGAAGCCCTCGGGGAGGTACGCCTGGTGGGGCGGGCGGGCCAAGCGGTGGGCGCGGGCCTTCATGAACTCGGCGGTGCCGGTGAACCGCCCGGACGCCGAGGCCCCGTCGTCGGCGACGACCAGGCGGACCAGGGCGTCGGCGTGGGAGTAGCCGGTGCCCCACGGGGCGAGGATCACGCCCCCGGGGACGGTCTGCCGCACCCAGGCGTACGGGATGCGGCGCAGGCCCATGGTGGCGATGACCCGGTGGTAGGGGGCGGTCGGGGGGAAGCCGAGCAGGCCGTCGCCGGTGACGACGCGCGGGTGCCGCCCGGCCCGCGCCAGGGCGGCGCGGGCGGCGGCGGCCACGACGGGGTCCACCTCGACGGTGGTGACGCGGTCGTCGCCGAGCCGGTGCGCGAGCAGCGCCGCGTTCCACCCGGAGCCGGTGCCGATCTCCAGCACGCGCATGCCCGCGCGCACGTCCAAGTCCCGCAGCATCGCCATGACCAGGCTCGGCATGGACGCCGACGACGTCGGCACCCGGCCCGGCGCGAGGCCCTGGTGGTGGCCGTCGTCCCACTGCGTGGTGATGGCCACGTTGGCGTCGGCGTGCCGGTACCAGGCGTCGGGGTCGGCGTCCTTGTCCACGCCGGTGCTCGTCCTGGTCCGCATGTCGTGCGGCCACATGACGCCGGGCAGGAACAGCGCCCGGTCCACGGCGTCGAAGGCGTCCGCCCAGTCGGGGGTCATGCGCCCGGCGCCGAGCAGGAAGCGGCCGAGCTCCCCGCGCGCCGGCCGGACCTGGCGGGGCAGCGTCATGCGCGGTGCTTGCCGTCGCCCGGGGGCATCTCCCCGTCCGGGCTGGGCGGATCCTGCGGCGGCGTCCACGGCTGCCCCGGGTGCTCGTCGCCGTCCCCGCTTCCGCCGCTTCCCTCAACGGGCATCCCGACTTCCTCCCACCACAGGACGAGCACGGCCGAAAACACGCTATCCCCGTCGCCCGGCCACGTGGCAGAGCGCACAGGCGCGCCCCGCCGCGCCCCGCACCCGGATGTGCGCCCGCGCCCGCTGCGGCGTCAGGCCGCGGACGGGGCCCGCGGGCCGGACCGCACGATGGTCTTGCCGGTGTTCTCGCCGCGCAGCATGCCGAGGAACGCGTCCACGATGTGCTCGAACCCGTCGGTCACCGTCTCGTCCAGGGCGAGCCGGCCGCTCCGGAGATGCGGTACCGCGAACGCGTACAGCTCCTCCTGCGCGTCGCTGTGGTTGCGGACCAGGAAGCCCTCCATGCGGATGCTCTTCTCCACGACGTCCGCGTGGTCGAAGCGCGGCGGCGGCGCGTCGCCGGTGTTGTACTGGCTGATCGTGCCGACGCGGACGATGCGCCCGAACTCGCGCAGCGCCCCCACCGCCGCGGCCAACTGCTCGCCGCCGACGTTGTCGACGAACACGTCGATGCCGTCCGGCGCGGCCCGGCCGAGCAGGTCGGCGGCGGGCCCGTCGTGGCGGTCGAAGACGGCGTCGTAGCCCACCTCCCGCACCAGGTGCCGGGCCTTCGCCGCCGAGCCCGTGCTGCCCACGAGCCGTCCGGCGCCGAGCAGCCGGGCGAACCGCCCGGTCGCCGTGCCGACCCCGCCCGCGGCGGCCGACACGAACAGGTCCTCGCCCTCCCGGAGCCGGGCGATGCGGGTCAGGCCCACATAGGCGGTCAGGCCGGTGCCGCCGAGGACGCTCAGGTGCGCGGTCAGGGGCACCCCGTCGAAGCGGGGCAGCCGCCGGACCTCGTCGGGGGCGACCACGGCGTGCGTGCGCCAGCCCTGCCGGTGGAACACGATCTCGCCCTCGGCCAGCTCGGGCGTGCGCGAGGCGACGACCCGCCCGATGGTGCGGCCCTCCAGCGGCGCGCCGAGCGCGAAGCCGCCGGGCACGTCGTCCATCATCTCGCGGTGGTAGGGGTCGACGGACCAGTAGAGGTTCTCCACGAGCGCGCCGCCGGCCGCGGGGACGGGAAGCGGGGACTCGACGAAGGCGAAGTGTTCGGCGGTGGGGAAGCCGTGGGGGCGGGCGGTCTGGTGCACGGTGAGCGCGGTCTCGGCCATGACCGGACCGTAGGGCGGGAATGCGCCCGCCGGGCAGCCGGTTGGGCTCATACGACCCACCGATCCATGAGCAGTACTCATACCCCGAGGTGAGCGCCGCGTGGCCCGTACGACCGACTCCGATCTCGCCCCGCACGAACTGCGCGTGCTGGTGGCGGTCGCGGACACCGGCGGGTTCTCGGCCGCGGCCGCCGCGCTGGGGCTGACCCAGTCCGCGGTCTCCCACTCGGTCCGGGGCAGCGAGCGCAGGATCGGCGCCGTTCTGTTCGAGCGGGGCCGCACCGGCGCCCGCCCCACCCCCGCGGGGGAGAAGGCCGTCGCGTACGCGCGCCGCGTCCTGCGCCTGCTGGACGTCCTGGCCGCCGAGGCGCGCGGCGCGGCCCGGCCGGACGCGGTGGAGGGGCCGCTGCGGATCGCGGCGTTCCGCAGCGCGGCCTTGCACCTGCTGCCGCCCGTCCTGCGGCGACTGCGCGCCCGGCACCCCGGGATCGAGCCGCGGGTGCGGATCGTGCGCGAGGTGGGGCGCGGCACCGCGGGGGAGGTGGCCGACGGGCGAGCCGACATCGGCATCGCCACCCTGGGCGGCTCCGCGACGCTTCCACCGGGTCTGGTGGCGAGCGGACTCCTCGAAGAGCCGTACGCCCTGGTGCACGCGGCGGGCCACGCCGCCCCGCGTTCGCTGCCGCTGGTCGACTGGGCCGAGAACTGCGGCTCGTACACCCGCGAGTGGTGGGCCGCGCAGGACTGGATCCCGCGGGCGACCGTGGAGGCCGAGGACGACGGAGCGGTGCTCTCCCTGGTCGGCGCGGGCCACGGGATGGCGATCATGCCGGCGCTCTCCCTGGTCGGGGCGCCGGACTCGGTGGGGATCACCGATCTGGGGCCCACCCGCCCGACCCGCCGGGTCGGGTATGTCACCACCCCCGAGCTGGCCGGGACGGCGGTGGTGCGCGCCCTGGTGAGGGAGCTGCGGGCCGCGGCCCTCCCGGGTGCGGGCGGCGGGGCGGCGGCACCCGCGGACCGCCCGGCCGCCCCCTGAGGGGGCGCCGGGTCATCCCGGCAGCAGGCGCACCGCCAGGTCGCGCAGGGCGGGGTGGCGGGTGGACATGAAGCGGTGGAGGGTGCGGGAGGCGAAGGCGACCCGCTGGGCGGGGCGGCGGCGTTCCTTGTCGTAGGCGCGCAGGGCCGACGGCAGCCGAGCGGGCCCGGCCTCGGCGACGGCGCGGGCCAGTGCCTCCGCGTCCAGGATCGCCGTGCACGCGCCCTGGCCCAGGTTGGGCGTCATGGCGTGTGCCGCGTCGCCGACCAGCGCCACCTTCCCGCCGTGGACGAAGCCGGGCAGGGCCGGGTGCAGGTGCCGCATCTCGTAGCGGATCCAGGTCCGCGGGTCCGTGTCGTGCAGGATCCGCGGGATGGGGTCGTGCCAGCCCTCGAAGCTCGCCCGCAGGTGCTCGGCGGTGGTCGCCTCGGGCACGGTGGCGTACCAGTTGGTGCGGCCCGGCTCGACGGGCGTCATGCCGAAGAACCGCTCCCGGCCCCAGGTCTCCCCGTACACCCCGGTCTCGAAGCCCGCCGTGCCGATCCACGCCACCGTGCCCACGCGCCGCGGCCCGTGGGCGGTGCCGAAGCAGGCGCCGCGGACCGCGCTGCCAATGCCGTCGGCGCCCACCACCAGGTCGGACGCGGAGGTCAGCGCCACCACGTCGGTGACGCGGCGCCCGAACTCCACGGGCGCGTCGCCGAAGGCGCCGAGCGCGTCCGCCAGGGCGTCGATCAGATACGGGCGGGAGACCAGCAGCTCGGGGCGGCCCGCCTTCCGCTCGATCCGCTCCAGCGGCAGGCTCGCCAGCACCCTGCCCCCCGGGGTGCGGATGCGCGCCCCCCGGTAGGGCACCGCACGCCGGGCCACGGCCTCGCCGACTCCCAGCCTGTCCAGGGCGGCCTGCGCGGTGGGGTGGAGGCCGAGCGCGGTGCCGTACCGCTCCAGTTGGCCGCGCCGCTCCAGGACCGTCACCGCCCAGCCCGCCCGGCGCAGCCCCACCGCCGCGGCGAGGCCGCCGATCCCGGCCCCCACGACGACCGCCCGTCCACCCATGACGCCCTCCACCCGCTCCACCACCGCACCCGGCCACCACGCCTGTGGTACCTCATCTGTGGTACCACACCCGGCGTAGCCTGAACAGCCCACGCCCCCAGCCCCACGCCCCCAGCCCCCGCCCCCCGACCACCCACGACCCGCCCCAGGACAGGAAGGGAGCCGACGGTGAACCCGAGCCGCCGGGACGCGCTGCGCGACGCCGCCATCGAGGTGCTGGCCGAGGCGGGCGGGCGCGGCCTGACCCACCGCGCCGTGGACGCCGCCGCCGAGGTGCCGCCCGGCACCGCCAAGAACTACTTCCCGACCCGCGAGGCCCTGCTCCGCGCCGTGGCCGAGCGCTGTGTGGAGCGGTACCGCGCCGTCGCCGGGCAACTGACCGCGGGCGGCCCGCCCACCGGGCGCGAGCAACTGGTGGCGCTGCTGCGCGGCCTGCTGGAGGACGTGGCGGGCCCCGGCCGCTCCCGCATGCTGGCCTACCTGGAGCTCCAGGCCGAGGCGTCCCGCAGGCCCTGGCTCTCGGCCGTCCTCGACCCGATCGCGGCGGCCGACTTCGCGGGCCTGGAGGCGGCCCAGCGCGCCGCGGGGCTGCCCGTCACCCGGCAGCGGGCCGCCGCCGTCACCCTGGCCCTGCACGCCGCCCTCCCCCACCTCCTGGCGGGCGGCGCCGGCACCGTCTCCGCCGCGGGCCTGGACGACCCGGACCGGTTCGTGCGGGGGCTGCTGGACGCGGTGTACCCGGGGGCGTGACGGCGGGCGGCGGGCTTCCGGCGTGACCGCGTGACCGGGTGGCCGTCACCGGGAAGCGACCGGGCGCCGGCCCCGGGGGGTGGACGCGCGGGCGTTGTCGTAACAGAATCAGTTACGACATGGTTCGCCGGTTGCTTCGGACAGTGGAGGTTCCATGAGCGTCAGCAGCCGCATGACCGTGGCCACGCACGCCCTGACCTGGATGGCGCTGGTCTGCCCCCAGCGCTCGGACGGCATCGTGACGTCCGATCAGATCGCCGCCAGCGTCAACACCAACGCCGTCGTCATCCGCCGCATCCTCGGCGGTCTGCGCGAGGCGGGCCTGGTCGTCTCCCAGCGCGGGCAGGGCGCGGGCTGGCGGCTGGCGCGTGTCCCGGAGTCCATCACCCTGCGGGACGTCTACCTCGCCGTCGAACCCGAGCCGCTGATCGCGCTGCACGCCACTCCGCCCAACCAGTTGTGCCCCGTCGGGCGGGGCATCCCCCCGGTGCTGCGGGACGCGTACAGCCGTGCGGAGGAGTCGATGAAGGCCGAACTGGCGGCCGTCACCGTGGCCGACGTGCTGCGGGAGACGGTCGATCTGCCGGCGCTCACCGGGCGCAGGCCGCCCCGGCCGGTCCGCGCGCGGGGCCGGTCGGTCTTCGACGCCGCGCCGTAACCGGCGCGGTCGCTCCGAGGGGGCGCCGGGACGGCCTCCGTGCGCGCGCCCCGGTCCTCGCCGTGCCCGACGGCGGGGATCCCCGGGACCGCCCGGGTCGGCGGGGTGCGGCGGTCAGCCCGCGTCGCCGGTGAGGTACTCGGTCAGGGCCTGGCCGGGGCGCAGGGCGGCGGTGCCGTCGTCGCGGTGGAAGGTGCCGAAGCCCATGACGCTGACGGTCCGGCCCTCCTTGAGGGCCTCGGCGAGCGTTCCGGCGTCCTGCACCGTGCCGAACAGGGCGTCCAGGACCCGGCCCACCTCCTCGGCCGAGAGGGAGCCGCCCCGCTGCGCGGCTTTGCGGGCGGTGGCTTCCGCCAGCTCGGTTCTGTCCACGGGCGGCTCCTCGTTCCCGGGCCCACGGTGCCGGTCGGCATCGACGCTAACCGCCCGCGGGTGCCCCTCGGGTGGAGCCGCGCCGGTGGGGGCCGCCGACATTGGGGCGTTCGGGGCAGTCGTCGGCCGGGCACCAGCGGCAGGGCCGTGGCGAGGCAGCGCCTCAGTCCGGCGAGCGTACGCATGCGGCGGCCTCCAACCCGGTAACGGCTGGACAGAGAACGGCGTCACAGGGTGGGACGGCGTCGAGGGGGAGGTCCCGGGCGACCTGGTGGCCTTCCAGGGGTGCGCCCGTCCGTCGAGGACGCGGCGGTCCGGCCGCGGCCCCGGTCACCGAACTCCAGGTCAGCCCCCGTCGAAGCCCTCGTCGGCCCGTAGTGCGTACGCACCAGGACGGGTCAGTGGCTGGTCCGGGCGCACCAGCGGAGGACGGCGGCGGGAGACGATGCCCGGCGGGGCGCCGGAAGGGAGTGTGGGAGCCGCGTGAATCCCGCGCATCCCCCTCGCCCAGTGCTGTCTGGAGTGATCGACAAGTGGCGACATTTCTCTACCGGATCGGACGGTGGGCCTTCCGGCGGCGCCGGCTGGTGAGCGGTCTGTGGCTGGGCGTCCTGGTGCTGGCCGGGGTCGCCGCCGCCGTGGCGCCGGCCGGGCAGGAGGAGGACCTCTCCATGCCCGGCACCGAGTCGCAGCGGGCGTTCGACCTGCTGGACGAGCGCTTCCCCGAGAGCAACTCCCAGGGCGCCGAGGCCCGTTTGGTGTTCCAGGCCCCGAACGGGCAGCGGGTGACGGCCAGGGAGCACAGGGCGGCCGTCGAGGACGCGCTCGGCTCCCTGGACGGGGGCGAACAGGTCGCGTCGGCCACCGACCCCTACGCGACCGGCGCCGTCAGCGAGGACGGCACCATCGCCTACTCCACGATCACCTACACCGCGGACGCCGTGGACCTGACCGAGCCGGCGAAGAGCGCCCTGGAGGACGCCGCCGACCGGGCCAGGGACGCGGGGCTGACCGTGGAGATCGGCGGCTCGGCCCTGGACTCGGAGGAGGAACTGGGCGGTACGACGGAGATCATCGGCGTGGTGGTGGCGGCGGTGGTGCTGGTGCTCACCCTCGGGTCGCTGGCCGCGGCCGGACTGCCGCTGCTGACCGCCTTCCTGGGTGTGGCCATCGCCTTCTGCCTGATCACCGCGCTGGCCGTGCCGCTGGGCCTGACGTCCACCGTCGCCATCCTGGCGCTGATGCTGGGTCTCGCGGTCGGCATCGACTACGCGCTCTTCATCTTCTCCCGGTTCCGCGACGAGTGGGCCCGGGGCAGCGAGCCGGAGGAGGCCGCCGGCCGGGCGGTGGGCACGGCCGGATCCGCCGTCGTCTTCGCCGGCGCGACCGTGGTCATCGCCCTGGCCGGGCTGGGGGTGGTCGGCATCCCCGAACTCACCAGGATGGGCCTGGGCGGCGCGGGCGCGGTGGCCGTCGCGGTGCTCGTCGCACTGACCCTGGTCCCCGCGCTGTTCGGCTTCTTCGGCAAGAAGGTGTCCCCTTCCCGAGCGAAGCCGCGGGCGCGGGGAGGCGTCCTGTCCCGCGCCGTCCGCAAGGCCACCCGGCCGGGAGGCGAGCGCCCGCGCCCCGTGCCCGCCGCGGCCGGCCGGGCCGGGCTCGGCACCCGCTGGGCGCGGTTCGTGCTGCGCCGGCCGGTGGCCGTGCTGCTGGTCGCCGGACTCGGTCTGGGCGCCGTCGCCGTACCGGCGCTGAGCCTGGAACTGGGGCTGCCGGGAGACGAGTCCAAGTCGGTGGAGACCACCCAGCGCCGTGCCTACGACCTGCTGTCGGAAGGCTTCGGCCCCGGCTTCAACGGCCCGCTGACCGTGGTCGTGGACACCTCGCAGTCCGCTGACACCCGGGCCGCCACCGACCTGGTCGCCAGGACCGTGCGGGCGGTGGACGGGGTCGCGTCGGTCGGTGCTCCGGTCCTCAGCCGGACCGGGGACACGGCCGTCCTCACCGCCGTCCCGCGGACCGCGCCGAACAGCGGCGAGACCAAGGACCTGGTGCACGCGATCCGGGGCACGGTCTCCGGCGTCGAGGCCGACACCGGCGCCGACGTCCTGGTCACCGGCACCACCGCGCTGAACATCGACATCTCCGAAGCCATGTCCGACGCCCTGCTCCCCTATCTGACCGTGGTCATCGGCCTGGCGGTGCTCCTGCTGACGGTGGTCTTCCGCTCGGTCCTGGTCCCGGTCAAGGCCGCGCTCGGTTTCCTGCTGTCGGTGGGCGCCGCCTTCGGGGTCCTCGTCGCCGTCTTCCAGTGGGGCTGGGCGGCGGACCTGATCGGCATCGAGCAGACGGGGCCGGTCATGTCGCTGATGCCGATCCTCGTCATCGGCATAGTGTTCGGCCTCGCCATGGACTACGAGGTCTTCCTCTTCACCCGGATGCGGGAGGCATACGTCCACGGCGCGTCCCCCGGCGAGGCGATCGTCAGCGGCTTCCGGCACAGCGGGCGTGTGGTGGCCGCGGCGGCGATCATCATGATCAGCGTGTTCGCCGGGTTCATCGGGATGACCAGCCCCACCATCCAGACGATGGGTGTTGGCCTGGCCTCCGCCGTCGCCTTCGACGCCTTCGTGGTGCGGATGGCGATCGCACCCGCGGTCCTGGCGCTGCTCGGCCGCCGGGCGTGGTGGCTGCCTCGTATCCTGGACCGTGTGCTGCCGGATGTGGACATCGAGGGTGAGGCACTGAACCGGCATGCCCCGGCCGCCGCGACCGGCGCCGCGGCTCCCCTCCGGCCGACACCGACCCGGCCGTGAAGAACCCGGGCGGCGGTGGCCCGCGACCGCGTGGCGCGTGGTGGCGGGAGGCGGCGATCACGGCGACGGCGTTCGCGCTCTGCCTGTTCAACGGCGTGCTGACGGACGACGGCGGCACGTTGTCGGCGCCGCCCGCCGCCGCCTACCTCATCGCCGTGGCGTCCTGTGCCGTGCTGCCGCTGCGGCACAGGGCGCCCCTGGCCGCCATGGCCGCCACGGCCGCGTGCGGCGTGCTGGTGCCGTTCCTGGACCTCCTGCTGAGTCCGCTCGTCGTGGCCCCCGCCGTGATCGCCGCCTACTCGCTCACCTCGCGCACCGAACGCCACTCGGTGAGCGCGGTGTCGCTCACCTCCGTGGCGCTGCTGGTCGCCTTCGCCCCCTTGCTCGGGGCCCTCTCCTGGAAGGACGCCACCAGGATGGGGGCGGTGGCGGCGTTCCCGCTGGTGGCCGCCGCGCTCGGTCACTCGGCGCGGAACCGGCGGGCCTATCTGGCGGCCGTGGAGGAGCGGGCCCGGCGGGCCGAGGAGAGCCGGGACAGCGAGGCGCGCCGGAGAGTGGCCGAGGAACGGGTGCGCATCGCCCGGGAGCTGCACGACCTGGTGGCCCATCAGATCACCCTGGCCAACGCGCAGGCCACGGTCGCCGCCCACCTCTTCGACGCCCGCCCGGAGCAGGCCCGCCAGAGCGTGCGGGAGCTCGTCGAGACCACCCGCGACGCGCTCGACGAACTGCGGGCCACGGTGGGTCTGCTGCGCCAGTCCGGGGACGCGGCCGAGCCCGCGGAACCGGCGCCGGGGCTGTCCCGGCTCCCCACGCTCCTCGAGTCCTTCCGCCGCGCGGGTCTGGAGGTGACGGTGCACCAGCGGGGCACGGCCAGGCCGCTGCCGCCGGGGGTGGACCTCACCGCCTACCGCATCGTCCAGGAGGCTTTGACCAACGTGACCAAGCACGCCGGCACCGGTGGCGCCCGGGTGGGCCTCGCCTGGGACCGTGATCGCGTGACCATCACCGTCGCCGACGACGGAGGGGGCGGCGCGGCGCCGGCCGCGTCCACGGCGCCGGACCGCCCGCCCGGTTACGGTCTGATCGGGATGCGGGAACGCGCCACCGCGGTCGGGGGGCGGCTCTCCGCGGGCAGGCGCCCGGAGGGCGGCTTCCTCGTCTCCGCCGAGTTGCCCCTCCCGCCCGCCAAGGACCCGACGCGGACGGCCGACGGGACGGCGGGCGGGACGGCGGGCGGGGGACAGCCGGGCGGCGGAGAGGACGGGGACGCGCCGTGACGCTCCGGGTGCTGCTCGCCGACGACCAGGCCCTGCTGCGCGGCGCCTTCCGGATGCTGCTGGAGACCGCCGACGACATCACCGTGGTCGGCGAGGCCGGCGACGGCAGGGAGGCGGTGCGGCTCACCCGGGAGCTGCGCCCGGACGTGGTGCTCATGGACATCCGCATGCCCGAGGTGGACGGTCTCACCGCCACGGCGGAGATCTGCGCGGACCCGGAGCTGCGTGCCAGCCGCATCCTGATCCTCACCACCTACGAGACCGACGAGTACGTCGCCCAGGCGCTGCGCGCGGGGGCCGGCGGCTTCATCGGCAAGGGCATCGGGGTGGAGGACCTGCTGGACGCCGTGCGCACGATCGCCGCCGGCGACACGCTGCTGTCCCCCGCCGCGACCCGCTCCCTGGTCGCCCGTTTCCTGGCCACGCCGGAGGACGCCCCGCCGCGCCACCCGGAACGGCTCGCCTCGCTCACCCCGCGCGAACGCGAGATGGTGGCCCTGGTCGCGACCGGCCTGTCCAACCAGGAGATCGCCGAGCGGATGTTCCTCAGCCCCTTCACGGTCCGCGCCCATGTGCAGCGCGCCATGACGAAGCTGGAGGCCCGCGACCGGGCGCAACTCGTCGTCATCGCCTACCGGACGGGCCTGGCCCGCGCCACCCCCGACGGCGGCGGCGACCGCCTGTCGTGAGTCCGGCGCCGGGGCCCTTCGGCGGCTGCCCGCGACCGGCCGCGCACGGGAGCGGCGGCGGGTCGGGCCCCGAGCCGGGTGCGACTGCCGTGCCGGGTCACGGCGTCGGGGGGAAGTCCGGCAGCGCGAGGGCCGAGTGGGCCGGTCGCGCCGGCGCGGCGGGCATGGTGACGAGGTCGCGCAGCATGGTGTTGCGTCGCTCCAGGGCCCGCGCCGTGGTGGGGAAGAGCGTGGCCGCGCCGTTGCCGACCAGTGCCTGATTCATGGCCACGAACCCGCGGAGGTCGCGTTCGTAGCCGGCGAAGGCCACGGTGTGGTCCCGGTTCGCGGCCAGGGCGTTGGCGAGCATGTAGGCGCCGACCAGCGCGAGGCTCGTGCCCTGGCCGGTGAGGAACGAGGGCGCGTACGCGGCGTCGCCGACGAGCGCGACGCGGCCGCTGGACCAGTGGGGCATGCGGATCTGCCCGGCCGTGTCGAAGAAGAGGTCGTCCGCGTCGCGCATGGCGGCGACCAGGCCGGGGACCTCCCATCCCGCGCCGGCGAAGGCCGCGGCGACCAGGTCCCGCTGGGCGTCGGGGTCCCGGAGGTGCTCGTGCGGCGGCTCCGGTCGGTGAAAGGTCAGGAAGGCGTGCAGTTCGTCGTCGTCCCCGACGGCGTAGAGGGCGGCGGCTCTCCCCGGGGTGTTCCACAGCACGAGCTCGCGGGAGAGCCCGAAGGTGTTCGGCACGGTGAAGACGGCGAAGCAGTAGCCGAGGTAACGGTGGAACCGCTCCTCGGGGCCGAACAGGGACTCCCGGGTCCGCGAGTGCGTGCCGTCGGCGCCGACCACCAGGTCGTACCCGCGCCGTCGCCCACCGCGGAAGACGACATCGACGCCGTGTGCGGACTGGTGGAGGGTGTCGACGGAGTCGCCGAACAGGAACTCCACGTCGTCGCGCACCAACCCGTGGAGGATCGCGGCCAGATCCCCGCGACTCACCTCCAGGTCCTGTCCCTCGGCACTGCCGGCGACGGCGTGCGGGCTGACCGAGGCCACCGCGCCGCCGTCGGCGTGCAGGAATGTGCAGCGACGGGTTTCGATGTGCGCGTCCTTCAGCCGCGGCAGTATCCCCATCCGCCGGACCACCTCCGTAGCGGTGCCGCGGACGTCGATCGGGTAGCCGCCGTCGCGCAGCGCGCCCGCCTTCTCCACCACGGTGACCGCGCATCCGGACCGGCGCAGCCAGTACGCCAGCGCGAGACCGGAGACACCGGCCCCGCAGATCAGGACTTCGCGCTTCGCCGTGGCGCGCGCGTCCGCCGAAAGACCGGCCGAAAGACCGGCCGGAAGACCGTTGGGTGTCATGCCTGGACTCCATCCCTGTTGACACGGACGACGAGCAGTGACAGTGCGGCGACGAGGCCGGCGACGGCGAAACCCGTGACGAAGGCCGGTTCGGCCGGTTGGCCCGTCGCCGGGTCGGCCCCGGCGGCGAGGATCGCGCCGCCGATCTGGACGCCCACGGCGACGCCGATCACGCGGGTCACCACGAGCAGGCTGGTGGCGATGCCGGTGTCCCCGGTCCCGACGGCGGTGGCGGTGCCGGCGAGCAGCGCCGTGGTGCCGACGCCCACGGCGAACGCGGTCAGCACCTTCGCGAGGACGAGCTGCCACGCCGCGGTGTGCTGCCACGCCAGGGCGGTCATGGTGACCGCCGTGACGACGGCGCCCACGATGACCACGGCACGCGGACCGAAACGCCGCGCCGCGACCCCGCTGACCGAGTCGCTCACCGCCCCAATGACGGCGCCGGGCATCAGGAGCAGTCCGATCTCGGTGGTGTCGGCCCCGAAGCCGTACCCGTCGCCCGACGCCGCGAACAACTGCGGGAGCAGGAAGAGCACCATCCCGAAGCTGGTGGTCATGACGAAGGTGAGCACGCACGCGCGCCACATCGCGGGTTTCGCCAGCATGCGCAGATCGACCATCGGCGAGGGGGCCCGGCGCTCGACCGCGACCCATCCGGTCGCGAGGGCGGCCACGGCCACCGCGATGGCGCCGATCGCGAAGGGCGGCAGGCCGTGGCCCGTCACCGTCACGAGCCCGAGCATGAACGCGAGCAGGGTGCCGCTCAGCAGGAGCACGCCGGGCCAGTCGATCGGGCTGTCCGACCGGATCGGCGGATCGTGCGGCATCAGCCGGGTCACGACCAGCGTCGTCGCGATGATCGCGATCGTCGGCAGCGCGAACATCCCGTGCCAGGACAGTCCTTCCGCGATCGGCCCGGCGATCACCGTCCCCACCATGCCGCCGCCCGTGAACAGCGCGAACACCAACCCGATCGCCACCTGTGACGCACCTGCCGGGAGGTGTTTGCGCACCAGGATGAACGAGAGGGGCAGCGCGCCCACCATGACGCCCTGCAACACCTGACCGAGCAGCAGCACCGGCAGGTTCGGCGCCAGGCTGGCCAGCAGACCGCCGGCCGAGACCACCGCCATCAGCCGGACCAGCACCCGCTTTCCGCCGTAGCGGTCGCCGAGTTTGCCCGCGACGGGTGTGATGACCGCGCCGGTGATCAGTAACGTGTTGCCGACCAGTGCCCCTTCGGCGGGGCTGACGCCCAACTCGCGTTGCAGCAGCGGGAGCGCGGGCTCCACCACCGATTGCAGGGCGCCGAGAGCGAGCGCCAGGACGCCGAGGGCGGCGATCGGCAGCCTGCCGATGCGGACCGGGGAAACCGAAGCCTCGGACGTGGACGTCCTGTTCGTCACCTGCTGATCACTCCAGACACCGCCGGACGAGGGGAACGCGCGTGATTCGCGCGCCTTCCACGCTCTCCCGCGGCGCCTCAGCCGGGCATCGTCTCCCGTCGCCGTCCTCCCCTGGTGCGTCCGGACCAGCCGCTCACGTGTCCTGGTGCCTGCGCACCACGGCCGGCCGCGGGGTGCCGGGCAGCGCGGTGAGCGTGGCCGGGTCCACGGGGTGGTGCAGCAGGTGCAGGGGCGCGGGCCGGATCGCGCGGGCGGTGGCCGCCTCCCAGTGGGCGAGCGCGTGGCGGGCCGTGACCAGGCCGTGGACCGGCGGCAGCGGCTCCCCGGCGGCGTGCAGCAGGGACTCCAGGCGGCAGGAGGCGATCGTGCCGGGCAGCCGCGGGTGGGCGGTGTGGGCGGCCGCGGCCTCGGGCGGCAGGTCGTCGGCGAGGTGGTGCTCGGTGGGGCCCGCGGCCAGCAGCCCGCCGCCGACCAGCAGCACGTCGCGGCTCCGCCGCATGCGGTCCAGGGCGGCGGCGGTGTCGAAGCAGTGCGGGAACGAGTCGTCCACGACGATCGCGCCCGGCCGCAGTCGCCCGGGGTCCAGCGGGGTGGCCGGGCCGCCGCCGACGGCGGTGATGAGCAGGTCGGCGTCGAGGACGCGGGCGGGGAGGCCCGGCGCGGCCTCCGCCGTCTCCACGGCGCGGGCCAGGCCGCGGGCGCGCAGGTCGGCGGCGAGCGCGGCCAGGCGGGGCGCGCTGCCCGCGACGTCGCACAGCACCAGCCGGTCGGGCGGCTCGGGGGCGAGGGTGAGCAGCAGGTCGAGGGAGGACGTGCCGATGCTGCCGCAGCCGACCACGGCGACGGTCAGCGCGGCCAGGTCCCGCCCGGTGGCCGCCAGGGCCGCGTGCACGGTCCGCACCACGGAGACGGCGGTGGTGGCGTGTCCCGTGGTGACCGCGGTGGCGTCGCCGCCGGGCGCGCGCAGCACCTCGTAGCCGTAGCCGGTCAGGGCGGGGATCATCCCGGCGAGGGAGACGCAGCGGGCGCCGAGTGACGCGGCCCGGGCCACGGCGCGGGCGGTGTGCCCGGTGAGGGCGGGCCCCGGGGCGAGTTCGTCGGCGAACAGCGGCAGGGCCAGGAACCCGGAGCGGCCGAGCGGGGTGGTGGCGTGCTCCAGCAGGCGGGGCGCGCCGTCGGGGAACAGGGTGGCGCGCACCTGCTCGCGGGGCAGCGCGTCGAGGGGCAGGCCGGTGTGCCGGGCCAGGTCGGCGGGGGCGGGGAGGTAGCCGACCAGGGCGGCGTCCAGGACGGGGCGGGGCGGGCGCGGTCGTGGGTGCCGCGGTGCGGGGCGGGTGAGGTGGCGGAGCAGGGTGCGCCGGAAGGCGTCGAGACCGCCGGGGGTCAGGGCGGCGGCATGGGCGCGCAGGGTCAGGCGCAGGCCGTCGCCGTCCGGGCGGGCGGCCAGGAAGACGTCGGTGCCGACCGGCGGCGGGGTGGTCTCGGTGTCGGTGCCGTCCCACTCCAGGGCGAGGGTGTCCCCGGTGAGCGGGCCGAGCGCGGAGAAGTCCAGGTAGGTGAAGAAGAATTGGGCGGCGGCGGGGATGCCCGCGCCGGGCGGGAGCGGGCCGGTGCCGTGGGTGCGGGCCCTGGTGGCCTCGGCGGCGACGCGGCGCAGGTCGTCGCGGAAGGTGCGGGCGCGGTCGCCGGTGCCGGGGCTGCCGGTGCCGGGGCTGCCGGGGGCGGGGCTGCCGGGGGCGGGGCTGCCGGGGGCGGCGGGGCGCAGCGGAACGGCCGTGGCGAAGGGGCCGAACACGCGGTGCGCGTCGGGCAGGGCGTGGTCGCGGCCGGAGACGGCGAGGCCGAGGACGAGGTCGCGGCGGCCGGTCAGCTCGGTCAGCGCCCGGTAGTACGCCGTCAGCACGGGGGCGTGGAGGGTGGTGCCCGCCTCGGCGGCGAGCGCGCGCAGGTCGCCGGTGCGCTCCGCGTCGAGGGTGAGGCCCGCGGTGTGCCAGGTCGCCCCCGCCCCGTCGCCTTCGCCGTCGCCGGGGCGGAGGACGGGCGGCTCGTAGGGGGCGGCGTGGCGGGCCCGCCACGCGGCGGCGGCCGGGTCGGGGCGGGACGGGCCGTCGGCGCGGCGGGCCAGCGCCAGGGCATGGTCGCGGAAGCTGGAGCGGGGCGGCGCCCCGGCGGCGGGCTCGCCGCGCAGCAGCCGGTCGTAGGCGGTGAGCAGCTCCCGTCCGAACAGGGCCGCGCTGTACCCGTCCCCGATGAGGTGGTGGGCGTGCACCAGCAGGACGTGCTCGTCCGGGCCGAGGGTGAACACCCGCAGCCGCAGCAGCGGCCAGGACCAGGGGGCGAACCGGTGGCGGCGCTCCTCGGCGACCCGCTCGTCCAGGATCTGACGGCTCGTCAGCTTCTCCACGTCCACGGGGAGCCGCAGGGACGGCGGCAGCTCCTGCTGGACGGGCGGGCGCGCGCCGGACGGGAAGACGGTGCGCAGCATGGGGTGGCGGACGACGAGGGCGTCCACCGCGCGCTGGAGGACGTCGGGGCGCAGCGGGCCGGTCAGCCGCAGCCGGGCGAGCCAGGCGGAGCCGCTGCCGGGGGCGATGGTCTCGGCGAGGAGGAAGCCGCGCTGGGTGGGGGTGAGGGGGAAGGGGGCGGGGAAGGGGGCCGTGTCCGGTGCCGGGGTGTCCGCGGGCGCGGCGGGAAGGTGAGCGGGGACGGGGGCGGGGGTGGCGTCGATGGCGGCGGCGAGGGCGGACAGGGTGCTGTGGGTGTAGGCGGCGGTGGGCCGGGGCAGGGCGGGCAGCTCCTTTTCCAGGCGGGCGAAGAGCTCCAGGATGAGCAGGGAGTCGCCGCCGAGGGCGAAGAAGTCGTCGTCGCGGCCGGGCGCGGGTACGTCCAGCAGCTCGGACCAGACGCGGGCGAGGACGCGTTCGGTGGGCGTGTCCGGCTCCCCGCCGGGGCGGGGGGACGCGGCCGGGGCGGCCGGGGTTCGCGCGAGGCGGCGGCGGTCCACCTTTCCGTTGCCGGTCACCGGCAGCGCCGCCGTGTGGTGGACGCGCGCCGGGAGCAGGTAGGCGGGCAGGGTGCGGGCGAGATGGGCGCGCAGGGCGGCGGTGTCCGGGGCGGGCCGTCCCGCGCGGGGCACCACGAACGCCGTCAGGCGGCCGTCCACCGGCACCACGGCGGTGTGCGCCACGTCCGGGTGGGTGCGCAGCACCGCCTCGACCTCGCCGGGCTCCACCCGGTGGCCGCGGATCTTGACCTGGTCGTCCACGCGGCCCAGGAACTCCAGCGCGCCGTCGGGGCGGCGGCGCACCCGGTCCCCGCTGCGGTACCAGCGCCGCCCGTCCCGCTCGGTGAACGCCGCCGCCGTCAGCTCGGGCTCGCCGAGGTAGCCGGGGGTCAGGCCGACGCCGCCGATGAGGAGTTCACCCGCCTCGCCGGGGGCGCAGGGCCGCCCGTCGGCCGTGACCAGCACCAGCTCGGTGCCCGCGACGGGGCGGCCGATGGGGACGGTGTGCTCGTCGTCGCCGGGACGGGAGGTGACGATGTGACAGGTGGCGTTGACGGTGGCCTCGGTGGGCCCGTACAGGTTGGAGAAGCGGTGCCCGGCCGCGGCGGGCCCGAACAGGTCGTACCAGCGGCGCACATGCGCGGCGGACAGGGCCTCGCCGCCCACGTGGATCCAGCGCAGCGCCGTCAGGTCGGGCAGTGGCCCGCCGCGCCGCACCCGGGCCTCGGCGGCGGCGAGCAGGCGCTCCCACAGCGCGGGCACCGAACTCCACACGGTGACGCGGTCGGCCACCAGCCGGTCCAGCAGCGCGTCCGGGTCGCGCAGCAGCTCGCGGGGCACGGTGTGCACGGCGGCCCCGGCGAGCAGCGGGGCGAGGAGCTGCCGGACGGACGCGTCGAAGCACACGGACGCGGTCTGGGCGAGCCGGTCACCGGGCCGGTAGCCGAAGGCGGACACGGCCCAGTCCAGGTAGTTCGCCATCGAGCGGTGGGTGATGGGCACGGCCTTGGGGCGGCCGGTGGAGCCCGAGGTGAAGATGACATAGGCGACGGCGCCGGGGTCCGGGTCCGCCTCGGGCACGGCGGGGGCGCCGGGCGGGACCGGGGCGTCCGGCGGGACCGGGGCGTCGGGGCGGACCGGGGCGTCGGCGGCGACCGCGGTGAGGCCGGGCAGGGCGGAGGCGGCGGCGCGGGTGGCGGCGTGGCAGACCACGGCGCGCGCCCCGGCGCGGGCCAGTTGGTCGCGCAACCGCGCGGCGGGGTGCGCGGCGTCCAGCGGCACCCAGCCCGCGCCCGCGCGGAGGATGCCGACGACGCCGGTGACGGTGTCCGCCCCGGGCTCGGTGAGCAGGCCGACCAGGTCACCGGGCCGCACCCCGGCGGCGCGCAGACGGGCGGCGAGGGCGGCGGAGGCCCGGTCCAACTCGCCGTAGGTGGTGCGCCTCTCCCCCGCGGCGACGGCGACGCGGTCGGGGGCCGCGCGCAGGCGGGCGCACAGGCGGGTGACGATACCGGGGGGCGGGGAGCCGCGGAGGGGTGCGGGCACGGGGGCGACCACGTCGTCGTTTCCGGCCGGTTCGGTGCCTTCGGCCAGGGCGGCGAGTTCCGCCAGGTGCTCCTTGGCCAGGCGCTCGACCGTCCCGGGGGTGAGCAGGCGGGACGGGTGGGTCCAGGAGAAGTGCAGGGTGCCGTCGGCCTCCCAGCCCAGCAGGCCGAGCCGGGTGGCCGCGGTGGCGGTACCTGCCGCCGACGGGGTGACCTCGACAGGGCAGCCGGGGTCGCGGGTGACGGGGAAGCGGGCGAAGCTGAAGCCCGCCCATCCCGCGGTGCGGGGCGCCGCCCCGGTGGCGGGCAGCAGCCGGGCCAGGTCGGTGCTGCCCACCCGTGCGTGCCGCTCCCCGTCGAGCCACTCGCGCCGCAGCCGCCCGGCCAGCTCCCCCACCGGCTCGCCAGGATCGACGCGCATCAGGACGGGCAGGGTGTCGGCGAGCGGGCCGACGAGCCGTTCGACGCCGGGCAGCCGGATCTCGCGGCGGGCGCGGGCGACGTTGACGGCGACGTCGGGGCGTCCGCTCCACCGCGCCAGGCAGCGCACGTAGCCCGCGAGCAGCAGGTGGAACAGGGAGACGCCGCAGGCCGCGGCCCGCTCCCGCAGCGCGGCGGTGAGCACGGCATCGGTCGCGACCCGGTGGGTGAGGAACGGCGGCGCCGGCGGCCCGTCCGGAGCGCCGTGGCCGTCGTGGGGCAGGGCGGCGGGGCCGGTGTGCGCGGCGCGGGCGGCGAGCAGTTCGCGCCAGTGGCGCAGGTCGTCGGCGAACCCGGCGGAGGAGCGTTCCGCCGCGACGGCGTTCGCGTAGTCGGCGAACTCCGCGCGCGGCGGCAGCGACGGGGTGCGGCCGTGGTGCAGGCAGGTGTAGACGTGCCACAGCTCCTCGCCGAGGACGTTCAGGCTGAACCCGTCGGCGGCGGCGTGGTGGACGACCAGCACCAGGTGGGCCAGCTCCGCGCTCTCCCGGGCGAGGACGGCGCGCAGCGGCGGGCCCGCCACCAGGTCGAACGGGCGGTTGCACAGCTCCCGCTCCAGGTCGTCCAGCGCCACGGGACCGAGCACCGCACGGACGCAGAACCAGGCGGGCACGGCGCCGGGCCGGGCCGGGACCGAGTACTGCCGGGGGTCCGTGCCCCCGCCGGGTGTGAGGCGCATCCGGAGCATGGGATGGCGGGCCTCGAGGAACGCCAGCGCCTCACCGAGCAGGGCGGTGTCCAGGGGGCCGCGGACGGTCTGGCGGACGTAGCCGTAGGCGGGCACGTCCGGGAACAGGCGGGCGGTGGTGTGGAAGGCGAGTTGGAGGGGGGTGAGGGGGAAGGGGGCGGGATCGGGGGCGGGATCGGGGTCGGGGTCGGGATTGAACTCCGGTTTGAATGCTTGTTTGGCTGGCGGGTTGAGTACAAGCTTGCTCTCAGGTGTGTGCGCAGGTTTGTCCGCCAGTTTGTGCACAGGGTTGTCGCATTGTTTGCCCCCGTGTTTGGAGTGGTGCTTAGCTCCATGTTTGGCGCCATGTTTGGCCGGATGTTTGAAGACGGATTCGTCCGCAGGTCCGACGAGAGGTTCACCGACGGGCGTTGCCGCCGACTCCCCCGCCGACTCCCCCGCCAAGTGTGCGGCCAGTTCGCCGATCGTCCGGTGCTCGAAGAACAGGGTGGCGGGCAGGGTGCGGCCGAGCTCGGATTCCAGCCGTTTGACCAGGTCAACGGCGGTGAGCGAGTCGAGGCCGAAGGTGAGGAACGGCTCGTCGTCGCCGATGGCGGCGGGTGGGCGGCCGAGCGCCTCGGCCAGCAGGTGGCGCAGGGTGGAGGTGAGGCCGCGGGGTTCGTCCGGGGCCGCCGCGGCGGACGCGGCAGCGGGTGCGGGCTCGTCGCTGCGTGACGCCGGGTCGGCCGCGAGAAGCTGGGCGGTGTCCGTGGCGCAGGCGGTGCGCAGGGCCGCGAGCGCGCCACGGATCGGCAGCGCCGCTCCCCCGCGGGTGGCGGCGCCTCCGCCCGCGGCGGCCAGGCCGGTCCCGTCCACCGCGGGCAGGTTCAGCGCCCGCCACGGTCCGCCGCGCGCCCGGTCCGCGGCGGCGAAGGCGTCGAGGTACGCGTTGCCCGCGGCGTAGTCGCCGAGCGCTCCGGCCAGGCCGGGCAGCACGGCGGACACCGACGACAGGGCGAGGCACACCGCGGGTGTCTGCCCGCGCCGCCGCAGGGCCGCGTCCAGCAGGTGGGTGCCGCGCACTTTCGGGGCGAGGACGGCCTCGATCTCGGCGGTCGGCTTGGCCCGCAGGCTGCCGGGGCGCAGCACCCCGGCGGCGTGGAACACGGCGTCCAGCGGCGGCAGCCCGGCCACGGCGGCGTCGGCGCCCTCCTCCAGGGAGAGGTCGGCCGTCCGGTACTCGGCGGTGGCGCCGAGTGCCCGCAGCTCGGCCAGCAGCTCCCGGGGCGGGGCCGCGGACCGTCCGGCGAGGACCAGGGTGGGGCGGCCGTGCGCGGCCAGGTCCCGGGCGAGGGCGGCGCCGATCCCGCCCGCACCCCCGGTGATCAGGTAGGCGCCGTCCGGCGGGAGCGGCGGGGGGGCGGTGGTGACGGGCGCCGGGACGCGGGCGAGGCGGCGGCCCGCCCGCCACGCGACGGCGCCGCCGAGGGCGGGCGGGGCCCCTGCGGCCAGCTCCCGTTCCAGGGCGTCGAGACGAGCCGTCAGGTCGTCGTGGGAGGACAGGTCCACGGCGTGCGCGGCCAGGCCGGGCCGCTCCGCGGACAGCGCGAGGGCGAACCCGGTCAGCAGGGCCTGGGCGGGGCGGAGCCGCTCGGGGGCGGAGCCGGTGGCGTACACGTCCTCGGTGACCGCCAGCAGGCGGGTGCAGGCCGGGCCGAGGTGAGGGAGCAGGCCGCGCAGGGCGGTGACGGCGGCGCGCCGGGTGGCGTCCAGCGCGGTGAGGGTGTCGTCGGTGGCGGGACCGGCCAGCAGCACGGCGGTGTCGCAGGGCGGAACGTCGCGGGGCGGGGCGTCGCCCGGCGCCTCGGCGCGGTGGACGGTGACGCCGCGGGCGGCCAGCCGCCGGGTCAGGGCGCGGGCCAGTGCGTGGTCGGGACCGGCCAGCAGGACGCTGCGCGGCCCGTCGCCGCCGTCGGCCGCCGCGGCGTCGTCCCAGCGCAGGGCGTGCAGCGGCGGGAGGTCCCCGGCGGGGGCGGGAGGCTGCGCCGCGGGCCAGTACCGGCGGCGCTGGAACGGGTAGGTGGGGACGGCCACGCGGGGGCGGCCCGCGTCCAGGCGCGCGCGGTCGAGGGCGACGCCGCGCGCCCACAGCCGCCCGACGGCGCGCAACAGCGCCCGGCCGCTGTCCGCGCCACCGTCCGCGCCACCGTCCGCGCCGCTGTCCGCCGTCGCGAGCGCGGTCACGTCGGCGGCGCGTCCCCGTCCGGCCGCCACGGCGCGGACGGACGCGGGCAGGGTGGCGGCGGGCCCGAGTTCGACGAAGGTGTCGTAGCCCTCGTCCAGCAGGCGGGCGGCGGCTTCGGCGAACCGCACCGGACGCACCGCGTGCTCCCGCCAGTGCCGGGCGTCCGGCGCGGGCTGCCACCGGGCGGTGGCGGTGCTGAGCAGCGGCACGGCCGCGGGCGAGGGTGCCGGGGCGGCGCGGGTGAGGGGGTCGAGGACGGGCCGCAGCATCGGCGAGTGGAAGGCGTGCGACACCCGCAGGCGGCGGGCGGCGACCCCGCGCGCGGCCAGCTCGGCGACGGCCCGGCCGACCGCCTCCCCGGTGCCCGCCACCACGACCTGCGCGGGGCTGTTGACGGCGGCCAGGCACAGCTCGCCGTCCGCCGCAGCCACCAGGTCCGCCACGGTGTCCTCCCCGCCGCGCACGGCGGCCATCGCGCCGGGCGCGGCCAGCTCCCGCACCAGGCGCCCGCGTTCGGCGGCGAACCGCACGGCGTCCGCGAGGCTGAGCGACGCGGCGACGCAGGCGGCGGCGATCTCGCCGACGCTGTGCCCGACCACCGCGTCCGGCGCCACCCCCCACGCCCGCAACTGCCGGGCCAGCGCCACGCCGTACGCGACCAGCAGGGGCTGGGCGACGTCGGTGCGGGCCGCCCCGTCCGGCGGGGCGTCGTCGTCCAGGCACCAGGCGGCCAGGGTGCGCCCGGCCAGGGGCCCGGCGAGGCCGGACGCCTCCTCCAGGGTGTCGCGGAACACCGGCGCGGTCCGGTACAGGGCGCGGGCCCGCCCGGGGCGCTGGGCGCCCTGCCCGGGCAGCAGGAACACCAGCCTGGGGGGGACCCCGGGCACGGCGCTCGGGGGCGGGGCGGCCGCCAGGCGCTCGGCGAGGTCGCCGTGCGCCACCAGGGCGAGGCGGTGCGGCCCTTCGTCGCGGGCGGAGCCGACGGCCGCGCACACGTCCGCCTCGCGCAGCCCGGGGTCGGCCCGCAGGTGCGCGGCGAGTTCACCGGCGGCGGCGCGCAGGGCCGGGGCGGCGCGGGCGGACAGGGTGAGCAGGCACGGCCCCTCGTCCTCGGGCGGCCGCGGCGCGGGCGGCCGAGGCGGGGCCTCCTCCAGGACGGCGTGGGCGCCCGTGCCGCCGAACCCGAACGCGTTGACCCCCGCGGTCAGCGGCCCGGGGCCCGTCCACGGGCGGCACTCGGTGACGACGGCGAAGCCGGGCGCCACCCGGCGCAGGTAAGGCGCGGGCGGGCCGGGGTGCGGCGACGGGGGCAACTGCCGCCTGCCCAGGGCGAGCACGACCTTGACCAGGCCCGGCAGGGCGGCGGCGTTCAGCAGGTGCCCCACGTTGGCCTTGGCCGAGCCCAGCCACCGCGTCCCGCCGTCGGCGAGCGGCGGGAAGGCGTGCCCGAGCGCGCCCGCCTCCACGGGGTCGCCGATGGCGGTGCCGGTGCCGTGCGCCTCCACGTAGGTGACCGCGCCGGGGTCCACCCCGGCGTCCCGGTACGCGTCGGCGACGACCTGCCGCTGCCCGGCCGGGTTGGGGGCGAGCAGGCTCAGGGAGCGGCCGTCGTTGTTGACCGCGGTGCCGCGCAGCAGGGCCAGCACCGGGTCGCCGCGGCGGTGGGCGTCGTCCAGCCGGGACAGGACGAGTGCGGCGCCGCCCTCGCCGGGGACGAACCCGTCGGCGCCGTCGGCGAACGGGCGGCAGCGGCCGGTCGGCGACAGGGCGCCCGCCCGGTGGAGCAGGCCGTACCCGGTGGGGGTCAGGTTGAGGTTGACCCCGCCGACCACGGCCAGGTCGCACTCGCCGGACTGGAGGGCGCGGCGGGCCAGGTGCAGGGCGACCAGCGCGGACGAGCACGCGGTGTCGACGGTGAGCGCGGGGCCGGTCAGGTCCAGGTGGTGGGCGACGCGCGCGGCCAGCAGCCCGGGCAGGTTGCCGGTGAGCGCGGCCGGGGGCAGCGCGCCTCCCCCGGCGCGGGCCAGCAGCTCCCGGTAGCCGCTGTCCCCCGCGGCGGCGAACACCCCCACCCGCAGGCCCGCCCGCCTCGGCCCGGCGCGGCCCGCGCGCTCCAGGGCCTCGTGGGCCAGTTCCAGCAGGAGCCGGGCCTGCGGGTCGGTGGCGCGCGCCTCGTCGTCGTCCAGGCCGAAGAACTCGGCGTCGAACCCGGCCGGGTCCGGCAGGAACGCGCCCCACCGGGCGCCGTCGCCCGGGGGCGTCCAGCGGTCCGCGGGCACCTCGGTGACGGTGTCGCGCCCCGCCGCGAGCAGGTCCCAGAAGGCGTCGGGGGTGTCGGCGCCGGGGAAGCGACAGGCCATGGCGGTGACGGCGACGACGGGCGGGGCGCCGCGGCGGGCGGGTGCGCGGGCGGGCGCCGGGGCGGGGGCCTGCGCGGTCCGGGCGAGCAGGTACCCGGCGAGCGCGGCCACCGTGTCGTGCTCGCGCAGCGCCGCGGGCGGCACCGTCACCCCGAACGCGTCCTCCAGCGCGGCCAGCGCCTCCATCGCCTGCAACGACGATCCCCCGGCGGCGGCGAACCGCTGGTGCGGGCCGATGCCGTCCTCGGGGCGGCCCAGCACCCGCGCCCAGACGCCGCGGACGGCGGCCTCGGCCGCGGAGCGGGTGCGCGGCGACGCCGGTCCCGGCGGTCCCTGCGGCTCCTCCGGCCGCCGCCACCGGGCCTCCACCGCGGCGTACCCGCCCGCCAGATAGCGCGTGCGCATCAGGCCGCGCCGCAGCTTGCCGCTGGTGGTGCGCGGGAACGCCGCGGGCGGCAGCGGCAGCACCCGCACGTCGTCGTGGCCCAGCGCCTCCCGCACCCGCGCCGCCGTCTCCGCGAGCACGGCGGGCGCCGCGGCGCGCGGCGGCCTGGCCCACTGCACGAAGACGACGACCCGCTCCCCGCCGCCCACCGGGTCGGTGCACCCCACCACGGCGACCGCGCCCGCGGGCAGCCCGGGGGTGCCCGCCGCGAGCTGCTCCAGGTCGGGCGCGTGGAAGGTGCGCCCGTTGACGAACACCACGTCCTTGTGGCGGCCGGTCACGCACAGCCGCCCGCCGCGCAGGAACCCCAGGTCCCCGGTGCGCAGCCAGCCCCCGTCGGCGAACGCGGCCGCGGTGGCGTCGGCGGCCCGGTGGTACCCGCGCGCCACCTGCGGCCCGCGGACCTGGACGTGGCCCACCCGGTCCTCGTCCAGCACCCGGTCGCCTTCGCCGGTGATCCGCACCTGGCACCCGGGCACGGGCAGGCCCAGGTCCATCAGCTCCACCGCGTCCGCGGCGTCCGGCGCGGCGTCCACGGCCCGGCCGCGGGCGAGCGCGGCCCGGTCCAGCGCCCGGGGCGCGGCGACCTCGCCCAGCGGCGGGAACGTCACCGCCAGGGTGGCCTCGGCCAGCCCGTACACCGGGAGCAGGGCGCGTTCGCTCAGCCCCGCGGCGCGCGTCCGGGCCGCGAAGCTCCGCCACACCGCGGGGGCGATCGGCTCGGCGCCCACGAGCAGCAGCCGCACCGCGCTCAGGTCCAGGCCGGACAGGGTCTCGTCCGGGATCCGCCGGGCCGCCAGGGCGAGCGCGAAGTTGGCGCCCGCCAGCAGCGTGGCGCGGTGCCGGGAGGCGGTCTCCAGCCACAGCGCCGGGCGTTTGGCGAACGTCAGCGGCTCCAGCCTGACCTGCCGCATCCGCACGGCCATCGGGGCCAGGTGGGTGCCGATCAGGCCCATGTCGTGGAAGTACGGCAGCCAGCTCACCACCACGTCGTCGGCGGTGAGCGCGGCGGCGCGCCGGATCTGCTCCAGGTTGGCCAGGACCGCGGCGTGGGTCAGCTCCACGCCCTTGGGCGCGCCGGTGCTGCCCGAGGAGAACTGGAGGAACGCCACGTCCCCCGGGTCCGGCTCCGGCAGCCGGGACAGGGCCGCGCCCTGCCGCAGTCGCGGCAGCGGCAGCACCCGCGCCCCGTCCGGCACGCCCGCGGCGGCGTCCCCGCCGAGCACCGGCGGCCTGCCCAGCGCCTCCCACACCGGCGCCACCCGGCGGGCGTCGGGCGGCAGCGGCACGGGAACCAGACCGGCGGCGAGCGCGCCCCAGAACAGCGACTGGAAGTCCTCTCCGCGCTCAGCGAGCACCGGCACCGGCGTGCCGGGGGTGAGTCCCGCGGCACGGCAGCCGCCCGCCACGCGCAGCGCGTCGTCCCGCAGCTCGGCGAAGGTCACCGTCCGCTCGCCGCCGTCGCCGCGCACATGTACGACGGTCTGGCCGGGGGCCCGCTCGGCGGCGTCCAGCAGCACCTGCGGCAGCGTTCGGACGGGGTTCGGTGCGGTCATGGTTCCTTCGTCCCTCGCGACGTGCTGCCCGCGCCACCACGCCCCGGGCCGGACGGGCGACCACCGCCCACCCCTCACGACGGCACCCGGTGCGACGCGGTTCACCGGCAAGCACCATATGTGGCACCCGCCACCCGCGGCCGACCCGCCTTCGGCGGCGTCCCGCGGAGGGCGGCTACTCGCGGGACGTCGCTCCGTAGCGGCCCGCGATCGCGGCGGCGCGGTCGCGCAGGGAGTCGCGCAACCACTGCGGGGACAGGGCTTCCGCGTCCGTGCCGAGGTGCCACAGCGCCCATTCGGCGTGCCGGGGATCCTGGAAGGTCACCTCGAGCCGCAGCGATCCGTCCGCGTCGGCTTCCTCGGCGAGGACGGCCAGCGCGGTGCCCACCAGGTCCTGCCGCCGCGCCGGGTCCATCCGTACCAGCACGGCGACCTGGTCGCCACCGGTCCGGAAACGTGTGCTGCGCTCCTGCCAGGCCCGGTACAGATCGACCCGGTCCGGGCGCTGCGCGGGTTCGGCGAGTTCCTCGGCGGCCAGGATGCGCGACAGCCGGTAGGTGCGGTCCGCGCCGGACCGGGTGGCCAGCAGATAGCCCTGGTCGCGCACGGTGACCAGGCCGATCGGGTCCACCGTGCGCCACTGCGGGGCCCGGTCCACGGCCGCGTAGTGGATGCGCAGCCTGTGTCCGGCGAACACCGCGCGCCGGACCTCGGCCACGACGGTGTCGGGCAGTTCCTCGGCGACCAGCCGCCGCGACAGGAGGTCGATCTCCGGGTCGATGAGCAACCGCCGGGCAGCGCCCGCCGCGGCGGCCCGATGGCTTTCGGGCAGCGCGTCGACCACTTTGCGCATGGCCGAGGCGAGCGCCGAGCCCAGCCCGAACGCCTGCGCGCCGCGCCGCGATCCGGCGACCAGCAGGGCGAGCGCCTCGTCGTGGTTCAGCCCGGTGAGCTCGGTCTGGAAACCGGGCAGCAGCGCGAAACCGCCGTGCCGACCGCGTTCGGCGTAGACCGGGACACCGGCCGCGGACAGCGCCTCGATGTCGCGCAGCACGGTGCGGGTGGACACCTCTAGCTCGCGGGCCAGCGCGGTCGCGGACATCCGGCCGTGCTGCCGCAGCAGCAGCACCAGCGAAACCAACCGGTCGGCGCGCATGCGAAAAACCTACAGCAATACGTGACACACGTTGTCACATATTCGCTGGGAGGCTCATCGGCATAACAAAGCCCCATCTCACACGAGGTGATTTCCATGGCGCACGCCATTGTCAACCCCGACGGTCTGCACAACCCGGTCCCCTTCGGCTACAGCCACACCGCCGTCGTCCCCGCGGGGACGGAACTGGTGCTCATCGCGGGTCAGTACGGATCGGGCCCGGACGGCGCGGTCGTCTCGGCCGATTTCACCGAGCAGGTGAAGCAGACGTTCCGCAACATCGGCGTCGCTCTCGCCGCCCATGGGCTCGACTTCGGTCACGTCGTCCAGCTCAGGACGTATGTGGTGAACCACGACGTCAGCAAGCTCGGGCCGATCGCCGGGGCCGTGCAGGAGCACTGGGGTACGAAGCCGCCCACGCAGACCCTCATCGGTGTCGCCGCCCTGGCCGCGCCTGACGTCCTGTTCGAGGTCGAGGCCATCGCCGCCCGACCCTGACTGTCCACCGCCAGGAATCCGGACGCTCCGTAGCGGGGTGCCGGGGTGGCGGTGGGCCGGTACGACCGAGCCCACCGCCACCCAACGGCGCGCCGACCAACGGGCCGCACGTCGCGCCCCGTCCCGCGCCGCCTCTGGCCGCCCGCGGAATTCTCTGACTAGAGTCAGAGAATGGGTGAGACGCAGACCGACCGGCAACCCGACCGGCGCAACGACCAACAAACCGACCGGCAAACCGACCGGCGGATCGCGCAACAGCTCAAGCGACAGCTCGACCAGCAGATCGGGCAAGTCCGCCGCTTCAACCGCACGGTCACCGAGCGCGTGGGCGTGCTCCACGACCGCTACCTGGGCCGTGACCGGCCCATCGGCGAGGCCCGGTTGCTGTGGGAGGTCGACGAGGAGGGCCGGGACGTACGGCAACTGCGCGAGCGCCTCGGGCTGGACTCCGGATACGTCAGCCGGCTGCTGCGCTCCCTGGAGGCCGACGGCCTGGTGACGGTGGAGCCGCGGCCCCAGGACAGGCGGGTGCGCACCGTCCGGCTGACCGAAGCGGGCCGCGCGGAGCGCGCCGTCCTCGACGACCGCAGCGACGAGCTGGCCGGGTCCCTGCTGGAGCCGCTCAACGCCGCCCAGCGGGCCGAGCTGGTCGCCGCCATGGCCGAGGTCGACCGGCTGCTGACCGCCGCCACGGTCACCCTGGACGCCGTGGACCCCGACCACCCCGACGCCCTGTTCTGCCTGCGGTCCTACTTCACCGAGTTGCAGGCGCGCTTCGAGACCGGCTTCGACCCCGCGCTGAGCCTGCTGCCCGACGCCGGCGAACTGCGGCCACCGCGCGGCCTGTTCCTGGTCGCCCGGCTGCACGGCGAGCCCGTCGGCTGCGCCGGTCTGAAGCTGCCGCCCCGCGCACCGGCCGAGATCAAGCGCATGTGGGTCGCGCCCCGCACCCGGGGCCTGGGCCTGGGCCGCCGGTTCCTGGCCGAGTTGGAGGCGCGGGCCGCGCGGCACGGCCACGACGTCCTGCGCCTGGACACCAACAAGGCCCTCGGCGCCGCGATCGGCCTGTACCACTCCTACGGCTTCCAGGAGGTCGCCGCCTTCAACGACGAGCCGTACGCCCACCACTGGTTCGAGAAGCGGATCACCGCGCCGCCGCGGCGGTGAGGGCCCGCTACCCGGATCCCGGGGCCACCGGCCACCGCGGACCGGCCTGGGGGTCCTGGTACCACAGGTACTGCTCGCCGTCCTCCCGTACGGTCATCCCGTAGTCGTACAGGGAAGGCTGTTCGTCCAGCTTGCTGTACTCGTCCCAGGCGCGGTCGAGTTCCGCCGCGAGGTCGCGGGGGCCGCCGGTGGTGGCGGACGCCCGGTCCCCGTCGGGGTGGAGCTCCAGCCACGAGCCGTCGGCCGCCCAGGCCAGCACCCGGTCCCCGTGGGGGACGAGTTGGACGTCCGGCAGGGCGACCCGCAGCCCGAACCGCAGGTGCGCGTCCTGCCCGAGGCGCCGCGCGTCCCGCGTGAAGGGGCGCCGCTCGGCGGCGGGGTGGGCGGCGCGGGCCTGCTGCCGGGTGGGGGCCTCGGTGCCGCGGGCGGGCATGAACTGGGCCAGGCCCTGGACCCAGCCGGTGGCGGAGCGGCCGTCGTCGGCGACGGTCAGGGCCACATGTCCCAGGTGCCCCCACGGGGTGACGATCCGGCCGCCGGGGCGGGTCTGGGCCACCCACGCCCACGGGACCCGCTCCACGGCGTAGGTGGCGATCACCCGGTCGTACGGGGCGGCGGCGGGCAGCCCGTGCGCGCCGTCACCGATGTGCACGTGGACGGCGGCGCCGGCCGCGTCCAGGCGCTCCCGCGCCCGCGCGGCCGGCGCCGGGTCCACCTCCACGCTGTGCACCCGCCAGGGCCCGGCCCGGCGGCCGAGCAGCGCCGCGTTCCAGCCGGTGCCGGTGCCCAGCTCCAGCACGCGGTGGCCGGGGGCGAGCGCCAGGGCGTCGAGCATGTCCACCACGATCGACGGACACGACAGGCTGGAGGACGCGCGCCCGCCGGTCACCTGGGTGACGGTGGCCGCCCAGGGCCCGGCGTAGACCAGATCCGCCCACCGCCCCGGGTCCGCGGCGCGGTTGACGGGCACGTAGGCGTGCCCGTCCCACCACCACACCTCCTCCGGGGCGAAGGCGTGCCGGGGCAGGTGTGTCACCGCCTCGCGGATCCACGACCCGGGCTCCGGCCAGGCGATCTCGTCGGCCAGCGCGGCCGCCCGGTGCTCGACGCTCGGCACCCGCGCCGCCTACTTGCGGTGCTTGCCGGTCGGCGGCGGAGGCGGCGGGACCGCGCCGTCCGCGTTGTCCGGCGGCGGCTCCCCCTGCGACGGGTCCGGCGGCGGCTTCTCGTGCTCACCCATGACGACTCTCCCCTCACATCGACTGCCTGACGGCAAGGTTCATGCTGGCGCGCGAACGACGCCGGGGGTAAGTCGCGACCGGGGGCGGCGGGAGCACGCGCCCCGGCGCGCGTACCTGTGCGGTGCGCGGCGGCGAGGGGGCCGCCGCTCCCGGGACACCCCGCGCGGCCGCACCGCCGCGGAACCGGCGCGGGGGGGCCGGGCAGGGGGTTCAGTCGGCGGCGTCGGTGAGGACGGCGCCGATCTCGGCCATCCGCTCGACCGCGTACACCGGGTCGAGCAGCGCCTCGGGGGTGTGCAGGCCCGGCGGGACGGGTTCGCCGCGCAGGCCGAGGAGCCGTTCGACGCCGAGGGCGACGCCGAGCGCGGTCAGGGGGTTCTGCCCGGCCGGGTGGACGAGTCGGCGGCCGACCCTGAGCGGGGCACCCGTCGGGCCCGCGCCGTCGATGTCGATCCGGACCTCGACGGACGGGGGTCCGCCGCGGCGGCGGCCCGCGGACTCGCCGACGGCGAAGTCGAAGCGGACGTTCGGCGCGCCCGTCGCGAGGGCGAGGCTCGGCACGTCGAGGATGGGGATGCTGCGGCCGGGCAGGGCGGTGCCGTCGGAGCTGCGCACGTCCGCCTGCGCGTCCGGGTCGGTGACCCAGGTGAAGACGCCGTCGCGGCGCACCAGTCCGGCCGAGGTGGCGGCGGACCACCGTTGCATGTCCGCCGCCCCCGCGGGCCCGCCGACGTCCTTCTCGTCCAGTACGGCGCCGATCCGGATGGTGTCGATCCGCTCGAACCGCCGGGCGGTGTCCAGTGCCGCGAGGACGACGGCGCCGGCGCACCACTGGCTGGCCAGCAGGATCGGTGCGGCGCCCGCCCGTTGGGCGCCCGCGACGACCTCCGGCGCCATGTCCACCAGAGGGCTGGAGAGGCTGAGGTAGGGCACCCCGCGCCGCTGGGCGTGGCGCAGCCCGTGCAGGTGGTCGTCCCACACCGCGGCGACGACCGCCGCGTGCTCGTGGTCGGCCGGGAGGCCGAGGTCGTCGCGCCGCAGATCGATGGTGACGGCCGTCGCGGCGCCGAGTTCGTCGGCCACCCGCCGCGCCCGGCCCAGGTCGCGTCCCGCGATGGTCAGCGGCAGCGCCGGGTGCCAGCGGCGCAGCAGTGCGGCGGTCGCCGAGCCCGCCTTTCCCGAACCTCCCAGGATGAGTACCGATTTGGACTGTTTCATGTGTGTTCTCCTCACATCCACGAGGCTACATTCTGTAACCTACATTTTGTAGGCTACGATTTGTAGCATAGGCTGGGGGACGAGGCAAGGGAGGAGCATGGCCCCCACATCGACACGCCTGTCGAAGCAGGCCAGGCGGGAGCAGTTGCTCGACACCGCCGTGGCGATCGTGCGCACCCAGGGCGCCGACGGCCTGACCCTCGTCACCCTCGCGGAGGCGGCCGGGGTGAGCAGGCCGATCGTGTACGACCACTTCGGCACCCGCCCCGGCCTGCTGCTCGCGCTCTACCGGCGGCTCGACGAACGCCACCGGGCCGCCATCGCGCAGGCGTTGCGGGAGGCCGCCCCCACCGCCGACGCGGTCGCCCGGGTCATCGCCACCGCGTACGTCTCCTGCGCCACCGACATGCCGGAGCTCAACGCCGTCTCCGCCGCGGTGAAGGGGAGCCCGGAGATGGAAGCGGTCCAGCGGGAGATGACCGACGGCTACACGGACCTGATGGCCGCCGCGCTGCTGCCGCACTCCGGCCTCGGGGGCGAGGCCCTTCGGCTGCACTGCGTCGGTGTGCTGGGGGCGGCCGAGGCGATCGCCGCCGAGCTGAATCAGGGGCGGGCGACCGCCGAGGAGGCGGTCACCGCGCTCACCCGCCTGATCGTGGGCGGCCTCGACACCGAGGGCGGGCGTTAGGGGCACGTGCCCCCATGCCGGAACCCGGGGCCGGAAACCGGGGCCGGGCGCGGGAGCCTGAGTCCGGGAACGGAGCCGATAGCGGTGTGCCACGCCGCGCGCCACGCCGCGCGGCGTTTTTCCGTGTGCGGGGACGGGGGCGCCGGTCCGACCGGATTCCGGTTCCACCCGTTCGCCGCGTTCCGCGGGTGAACCCCCATCGGGCGGCGGTCGTTGAACCATGTCGGGCCCGCGGTCGCTTCGGTCGCTGCGGTCCGTCCCGGCCTCCGGGAACGGCGAGGCCGCGACGGTTGCGGGTCCGGCGAGCGGGCCTCCGGGACTGCCGGCGCCGCGTGGACTAGCCTGGCGTGGCCATACCTCGGATCGTGAGTCGCTTCGGTCGCTGGCCAGTCGCTGAGAGGAGTCGTCCATGCCCTCTGTCCCTGGCCTGTCCGGCAGCGACTCGCGGCGCCCGGCGGACGGCCGCCAGGTGGCGCTGTGGTGCGCGGCGGCGGGCTGGCCCGTCCTGCCGCTGGCCCCGGGCCGGAAGACCCCCGCGGCGAACTGCCCGGCCTGCCGGGAGGCCCGTCACCCGGCCGCCTCCTGCCCCTGCGTCCGGGCGGGGCGCTGGTGCCACGGCTTCCACGCGGCCACCACCGACGAGGCCCGCGTCCGCGCCTGGTGGGACGCCGAGCCCCGGTTCGGGGTCGGCGTGGCGTGCGGCCCGGCCGGGCTGGTCGTCATCGACGTCGACGCCCACGCCACCGAACTGCCCGCCCGGGAGCGCCTGCTGCCCGGCGTCCCCATCCCCGAGGGCGTCTCCCTGCGGGGGCTGCGGCACGGCTTCCACAGCCTCGCCCTGCTCGCCGCGCTGCGCGGGGCGCCCGACCCGGCCGAGGACACCGCGACGCTGCGGGTGCGCACCCCGTCCGGCGGCCTGCACATCTGGTACTCCGCGCCCCGGGAGCAGGGCTGGCGCTGCTCGGCGGGCTCCGGCGCCGGGCGCGCCCTGGCCTGGCAGGTGGACGTGCGGGCGCACGGCGGGTACATCGTGGCGCCGGGCACCGTGACCGCGGCCGGCGCGTACACGGCGGTCGGCGAGGCCCGCCGCCCCGCGCCGCTGCCGGGCTGGCTCGCCGCCGAACTGGCCCGCACCGGGCACCTGCCCGCGGCGCGGCGGACGGGCCGGGCCGCGCGGCCGGTGCCCGCCCGGGGGCGTCAGGCGGTCATCGCCGCCGGTGGCGGGCGCGGGCCCGCGGCGGCGGCCCTGGCCACCGTGCTGCGCGCAGTCGCCGACTGCGCGCAGGTCGCGGAGGGCGCGGGCTTCAGCGACAAGCTCAACCGCGCCGCGTTCACCGCGGGCGGGCTGGTCGCGGCCGGTCACCTCACCGCCGACGACGCCGAGTCCGCGCTGCTGGCCGCCGCCGCCCACGCCAGACCCGGGCAGGAGCGCCGGGCGCTGGGCATCATCCGCGGCGGCATGGACGCGGGCGCCCGGCGGCCGTTCACCGCGGGAGGCCGCACATGAGCCGCTCCCCCGGGCAGGACGACGGGCTGTTCGACCCCGCTGAGGTGGCGCGGCAGATCCTGCTGAGCCCGCCGCCCGCCGTGCCCGGGCAGTCCACGGGCCGACGCGTGCCCGCGGCGGGGACGGTGACCGCCACCGAGCACGGCCTGGTGCCCGACAGCCTCAGCGACCGCGGCAACGCCAAGCTGTTCGTCAGCCTGTACGGGCGCGACTTCCGGCACGTCCCGGGGCTCGGCTGGTACCGCTGGTCCGGCTACCGGTGGGAGATCGACGAGGACGACACCGTGCTGTGGGCGGCCGGGGAGATGGCCGAGTCCCTGGCCGAGGTGGACCCCGCCGGGCGGCACCCCGGCTCGGCGCTGCGGCGGCACCGGCGGCGCGCCCTGTCCACCTCCGGCATGAAGGCGATGCTGGTGCAGGCGAAGGCCGCCCCGGGGATGGTGCTCAACGCGGCGCTGCTCGACGCCGACCCGTACGCCCTGTGCACGCCCGCCGGTGTGGTGGACCTCAACACGGGGGCGATCAGCGCGCCCGACCCCGAGCGGCACCACCACTCGCGGGCCACCACCGTGCCGCCCCGGGACATGCCGACCCCGCGCTGGCAGCGGTTCCTCACCGACACCTTCGGCGACGACGCCGAGGGCGCCCGCATGATCGCGTTCCTGCACGAGCTGCTGGGGTACTCGATCACCGGCGACGTCGGGGCGCAGATCATGCCGTTCCTGTACGGGCAGGGCAAGAACGGCAAGAGCGTGCTGCTGGACGTCATGGTCAAGCTGCTGGGCGACTACGCGGACGCGGCGCCGCCCGGGTTCCTGATGGCCCGCCCGTTCGAGGGGCACCCCACCGACCTGGCCGAGCTGCACGGCCGCCGCATCATCGTCTGCTCCGAGCTCAAGCCCGGCGACCGCTTCGACGAGGCCCGGGTCAAGCTGCTGACCGGCGGCGACCGGATCAAGGCGCGCCGCATGCGCCAGGACTTCTTCAGCTTCAACCCGACCCACAAGCTGTGGCTGCTGGGCAACCACCGGCCCGAGGTGGGCACGGGCGGCTACGCCTTCTGGCGCCGCATGAAGCTGATCCCGTTCGAGCGCGTGGTCGCCGACGACCGCAAGGTGGAGAACCTCGCCGACATCCTCGTCACCGAGGAGGGGCCCGGCATCCTGAACTGGCTGATCACCGGGGCCCGCCGCTACCTCAACGGGCCGCGCGACCTGACCGGGCCGGCGAGCGTGCAGATCGCCACCACGGCGTACGCCGAGACCGAGGACCACACCGGGAGGTTCCTCACGGAGTGCTGCCGTCTCGAGGCGTCCATGCGGGCCGAGCAGACGCAGTTGTACAACGCCTACCGGAGCTGGTGCCAGATGGAGGGCGCCAACCCGGTGTCGTCCCGGGCGTTCGCGGCGCGGGTCCGGGAGACCGTCGGCATCGCGACGCCGAAGGAAATGATCCTGTCGAACCAGCGGAAGTTCTACCCCGGTATCGGTTTGGTCGATGAGGTGGGAGGGATGTCGTGAGCGCGCTCATCGAACCAGAACAACTGGCCCACGAAGAACAACTCATCTGGCTCGA